>JAPKZH010000600.1 GCA_026393905.1 Candidatus Aminicenantota bacterium | reverse complement strand
ATGTACGCCCAACCTGCTGGTGTCGAAACAAAACGGGGCGAGGCATGGCTGTAGAGGAAGGTTTCGCCGGACCCCGCAAAATCCTGGTCTTTGACAACCTGGACGATCTTGTCGAAATCCTTGACGCCGATCCAATCATCGACTTCCGGATATTTTTTCTGGAGCGCCTCTCTGTAGCGTTCCGAATAACAGCCCGTGACGATGATTTTTTTCCCGCGGTCTTTGACCTTCCTGGCTGCGGCTTCTTGAATGGCGCCTTCGGCCTCGTTTTTGGCGGGCTGGATGAAACCGCAGGTGTTGAGGATGATGATGTCGGCGGCGGCGGGATCGGAGACAAAGAGGTATCCGGCCCTATCCAAATAGCCGAGCATCACTTCACTGTCGACGAGATTTTTTGCGCAGCCGAATGTGATGAGGGCGATGGTCTTCATTTTCTTTTATCGAAGAAAAGGCCGATCAGGGGTAGATTCTGTAGAGAAGCCGGGGGAAGGGGATGGTCTCACGGATGTGCTTGATCTTCGAGATCCAGGCCACGGTCCTCTCGACGCCGAGACCGAAGCCCGAATGGGGAACGGTGCCGTACTTTCGGAGGTCGAGGTACCATTGATAGGCTTCCCGCGGCAGGTTGTTCTCTTTGATTCTCTGTTCCAGGATGTCGAGGTCGTGAATTCGTTGGCTGCCGCCGATGAGTTCACCGTATCCTTCTGAGGCCAAAAAATCCACGGCTAAAGCTAGGTCGGGGCGTTCTGGATCCGGCTGCATGTAAAAGGCTTTTATTTTTGCCGGGAAATGGGTGATGCAGACCGGGCTGGGATAGATGTCCGAAATGATCGTTTCTTCGGGCGCGCCGAAATCGTCGCCCCATTGGATCGTCGAGCCTTTTTCTTGGAGCTTGGGAAGGGCTTCCTCATAGGTCAGACGGAGGAACGGCTTTTTGACCTGTTCTAAGGGTGCGGCGTCCCTCTCCAGTTCTTCAAGGTCCGATTTTCTCCTTGTCAGGACTCTCTCTAAGATGAAAAGGATAAGATCCTCGCCTAGTTCTATGGTGTCTTCGAGCAGAGCGAAGGCCACTTCCGGCTCGACCATCCAGAATTCAATCAAGTGGCGCCGCGTCTTGGATTTCTCGGCGCGAAACGTCGGTCCAAAGCAGTAAACTTTGCCAAAGGCCATGGCCGTTGCCTCGTTGTAGAGCTGGCCGCTCTGGCTCAGGTAAGCTTTCTGGTCGAAGTATTGGGTTTCAAAGAGCGTCGTCGTGCCTTCGCAGGCGCTGGGCGTCAGGATGGGCGTATCCATCAGGCGGAAGCCGCGGCCGTCAAAGAAATCCCGGATGGCTTTAATCACCTCGGCCCGGACCTGGAGAACAGCGTGCTGTTTCCTGGAGCGGAGCCATAAGTGGCGGTGCTCCATGAGAAAGGGCGTGCTGTGTTCTTTGGGCGTGATCGGATAATCCTGGGCGACCTGGAGGATCTCGATATCCTGGAGGCTGAGCTCGACGCCGCCGGGAGCCCTTTTATCCTCACGGACGCGCCCTCGAACGATGAGAGACGTCTCCTGGGTGAGGGCGTCGAATTTTTTGAAGAGAGGATGGGATTCGTCCGTGCCGAAAATCGTGGTCTGGAGAATGCCCGTGCCGTCGCGGACAAGGATAAACCGGACTTTTCCGCTGGATCGCTTGTTGTATACCCAGCCGCGGACTTCGACATCCTGATCCGGGTAAGCTCCGATCTCTTCGATATAAACCCATTTCATGGCGCCAAAATTATAAAGAATATGGGCGGCCAGGTCAATCCAAATTCGTCCGTCGAAGCGGGACTCCACGGAGCCCGCAGGAAATGGAAGAGATTCTCTTTTGAATATTGGATGCGGTTGAGCATTGTGAAGTATCTCCGAATATGTGATTTCCTCTCGGTGCCGGAATCGCCCCCCCGCCCCTGGGGAACCGGTCCCGTCGGATACTCTTGGAGGGAAACCCATATTCAGGGTTTCCCACCAACGATCGCTT
>JAPKZH010000459.1 GCA_026393905.1 Candidatus Aminicenantota bacterium | reverse complement strand
CGACATCGAGATGTGTATTGAAGGCCAGGCGTTTCCCCTCGCCCGTTCCTTTTAACCGGCAGCGCAGATTGGCCGTTCCCTCATAACGAAAATTCTCCAGCCTGAAAGAATAGTCCGGATCCGTCATCATCGAGTCGGGGAGGGCGACGAGTGCGGCCTCCTCGACAAGCGGTTCGATGCCCGTTTTTAAAAAGCGGCCGATGCCTTGTTCCTGTCCTCGCGTCGAGGGAAACTCGATCAACCGCGCCAGAAGCTCGACCGCCGCCTCAACATTTTTTTCGACAGTTCCGCAGAGCTCTCGCTTATTCATGGCCATCAAATTTGATATTGGAAATAATATATGATACATAACATCCAAGCAAAGAAATTGTCAATGAATAAAGGTTGGTTCCCCCATGACAAGAGATGAAGCTTTGAAATTCATTCTCGAGGCCAAGGTTATTGCCGTCATCCGCATGTCGGACACGGACAAGCTTTTTAAAGTCACGGAGGCCATCAGGCTGGGCGGAGTGAAGGCTATCGAAATCACGATGACTGTTCCCGACGCCCTCGATGTCATCCGGACCATGGCCCAGAAAAAAGCGCCGGATGTCCTCATCGGGGCTGGCACCGTGCTCAATGCCGAGACCGCCGTCGCCGCGGTCCGGGCGGGAGCGGACTTCTTAGTCTCACCGATCACGAATTTCGACATGATCAAGGCCTGCCGCAAGCTTGATAAATTTGTTGCGCCCGGCGCTCTGACGCCGACCGAGATCGTGGCCGCCTGGGAGAGCGGCGCGGACGTCGTAAAAGTATTCCCGGCGACCTCCGTCGGGCCGAAATATTTTAAGGACCTCAAGGGTCCGCTCCCCCAAATCCGATTGATGCCGACGGGCGGTGTCAGCATCGAGAATGCCAAGGATTTTCTCGACAGCGGCGCCTGCTGTGTGGCCATCGGCACCGCCCTCCTGGACAAAAAAGCCATCGCTGAGAACAACTGGAGCGTCCTGACCCAAAAGGCCAGGCAGCTTGTTGAATCTTTGAGCGGGATCCAGTCCTAGGAAAATCCGATGAAAAACGCTGGTCCCAAAACCCAAGCCTTCCTCGAAATATCAAATAAATATGAGCCGGCCTGCATGAATTGGCAGGCGCCTGTCGTCTGGGATCATGCTCAGGGAGCGGAGATTTGGGATGTGGACGGCCGTCACTATATCGACTGGACGTCCGGAGTGCTCGTGGCCAATGTCGGCCATGCCCATCCGCACTTGGCCGAAGCCATCTCCCGCCAGGCTCAGCGTCTCCTCAACACTTTTGATTTTCCGACGCCGGAGCGGCTGCATCTGGCTCGCAAGGTCATCGAGACAACGCCCCCTCATCTCGACAAGGTCTTTTTTGTCACGACAGGGGGAGAAGCCGTGGATGCGGCGATGCGGATGGCCAAACGGGCGACAGGCAAGTATGAGATCCTGGCCTTTTGGGGTGGCTTTCACGGCCGTTCGTTCGGGCCGATGAGCTTGACCGGACTGCCGAAAATCAAAAAGAATTTTGGTCCGCTTCTCCCGGGAACGATCCTGGCCCCCTATCCCTACTGCTACAGGTGCCCCTTCGACAAGGCTCATCCGGATTGCTGTCTTTTCTGTCTGGATTTCATGGACAAGGTTGTTAATGTCGAATCGGCAGGAAGCTTGGCTGGGCTCATCGTCGAACCCTACCAGGGAACATCCGGCTTCGTTTTTCCGCCTAAAGGCTATTTGAAAAAGCTTGAAGCGTGGGCCAGGCAACGACAGATACTTTTTGTCCTCGACGAAGTCCAGTCCTCATTCGGCAGGACGGGGAAGATGTGGGCGCTGGAGCACGAAGGGCTCGAGCCTGATATCCTGGTCCTCGGCAAGGGAATCGGAAGCGGCATGCCCATTTCAGCGGTCGTGGCCCGCGGAGAGATTCTCTCGGCGCTGGAGAGGGGAGAGATGTCTTCGACCACGGGAGGCAATCCATTGAGCTGTGCGGCCTCGTTGGCCGTTTTTGAGATCATCGAAAAAGAGAAACTCGTCGAGAAGGCTGCCTCGAACGGCGCCTTTCTTAAAGAAAAGCTGCTCGAGCTCAAGGATAAGCATAAGATGATCGGCGACGTGCGTGGGATGGGCCTGGTCTATGGAATCGAATACGTCAAGGACCGGACAAGCAAAGAGCCGGCGCCCGACCTGGTCCGGGAGATCGTCCTCAAGTGCGTCGAGAATGGGCTTATGGTGGGAAAATTGGGTATCCATGGAAACGTCATGCGCGTGGCGCCTCCCCTGGTGATAACTCCGGAGCTCGTTGACGAGTCTGTCGCCATCCTGGGCAGGGTTCTCTCTAAAATCTAGGCCTCTTCGCTGATGTCGTCATAATTTTTTTCGAGGAGCCTGGCCATGCCTCAACCGCAAACGATCCAGCTTCCAGATTATCTTGTCCTGCTTTCCTATTTTTTAATTGTCGTCGCCGTCGGGTTTTATTTCGCCCGATACATCCGGCAGTCCAAGGATTATTTTGCCGCGGGGAACATCATGCCCTGGTGGCTGGCCGGCACGTCCTTTTACAAGGCATCGTTCAGCGCCCTGCTGTTCGTCATCTACAATGAGATCGCCTACAAGTACGGCATCGTGGCCATCATCATCCTCTGGATTTCGCCCGTTTGTATTCTGCTCGGCGGGTATTTCACGGCGCGCCGATGGCGGCGGGCGAGAGTCATCACGCCCCTCGGCTTTATGGAGCGGCGTTACAACAGATTGGTCCACCAGGTTTTTGTCTGGACAGGGCTGCCGCTCCGGATGTTCGACAACGGCCTGAAAATCCTGTCCACCTCGATCATCTTTGCCGTCGCTCTGCGAGGCCTGGGAATGACGATCGTGGAATTCATGGCCATCATCGGCCTGATCATGATCCTTTATTCGTTCATGGGCGGGCAGATGACGGTGATGATCACGGACTTCGTCAACGTGTCGATCTTGGCGGTTGCGGTCATCACTCTTTTTATCATGACCCTGGGCAAGGTCGGCAATATCGGAGAATTTATTCGAACGCTTCCTCCTGGATTCATGAACCCCGCCCCGGAGCCCTACGGCTGGAGCTATCTGGTCTTCACGGTCTTCCTCATCAACATCCTCACCTACAACGCCAGCTGGGCCCTGGTCCAGAAGTTCAATACCTTGAAGAGCGAGAAAGAGATCAAGAAAATGCTGTGGTGGATCGCCTTCCTGATGTTCATCATGCCCCCGATTTTCTTTTTCCCGGGGATGGCCGCTCGCGCCCTTTTGCCCAAAATCGATAACGCCAGGGAAGTTTATGCCCTCATCAGCATGAAGGTGCTGCCCGTGGGACTCATGGGCTTCATCCTGTCGTCCGTCATCAGCTCGACGATGTCCACGCTGGGGTCGGAATTCAACACTTTGTCCGGAGTCCTGACTCGCGACTTCTATAAAAGAAAGATCAAGCCCGGCCTTTCTGAGGAACAGGAAATTTTCACGGGAAGGATTTTCACCGTCCTGATCGGCATGGTGACGGTTGTCCTGGCCGTCCTGTTCAATGCGCTGAAAGAATTCAACATGATGGATATCATGTTCCGCATTTTCAGCGCCTTTGCCCCGGCCATCATGATTCCGCTCGTCTTCGGCCTGCTCTTCAAGAGGTATAACGCCCGGGGGACGATGTGGGGGTTGATCGCGGGTTCAATGACTGGCATGGTCCTTGTCCTCGCCAATTTCTTTTTGGTCCAGATGTATGCCGCGCAGATGAAAGCCAATCCCTCCTTGGAATTCTGGCTCCGGAGCGGCTGGAATTCGGCCACGACTGTCCTGAGCATCGTCGCCACGATCCTCGGCATGTGGCTGGGAACCATCGCCAAGCCGACGCCGCAAGAAGAGCGGCATCGTGTCTCCGAATTTTTCCGGGACCTTACCAAGCCGTTTCTTTACCAAGAAAAAGCGGAAAGACCGCTTTCTCCGTTCAAGATCATCGGCTTCATGCTCATCGCCCTCGGCCTGTGCATGGCCGCCATTTCCATCCTGGTTCTCGTATATTACAA
>JAPKZH010000146.1 GCA_026393905.1 Candidatus Aminicenantota bacterium | reverse complement strand
ATCCCGTCTGGGTCGTCCTCCCCCATCACACCGGCGAAATGCCTCCCCCCGATCAGTTGCTGGGCGAAATGAAAGCCCATGGCGTCCAGGCCGGTCGCATGTATCCCGGCCGGGACCATCATAGCTTTTCTTTGGCGGAGTGGTGCGCCGGAGAGCTGCTGTCGGCACTGGATACGGCCCGCATCCCGCTGATTCTGGACACGGAAATCGTGGGTTGGGAGGAAGTCTTCTCTCTTCTCAAAAGCTATCCCCGTCTTCCTCTCATCATGGCCAACTGCAGCTACCGGCATAACCGCTTTCTTTATCCGCTTTTCGAGAAATTTCAAAATCTTTACGTCGAAACATCCCGGTTTATGGGCGGCGGAGCGATTGAGGATGTCGTCGCGCATTTCGGCGCTCATCCACTTCTATTCGGGACAAACATGCCTCAATACACGGGAACGGCGGCGGTCGCTCTTTTGACCTATGCCGATCTCGCCGCCCAAGATCAAGAGGCCATCGCCGGCGGCAATCTGCGCCGCCTGATCCGGGAGATGTGGCCATGAGCGAATATTCCGAGCGGATTCATGCCGGCCTTCCTCTGGATGACCTCGAGATCATCGACCTGCACGCCCACCTAGGGCCGTATTTCAATATGCACATCCCGGCCGGCGATCCAGACAGCATGATCCGGATCATGGACCGCTGCGGCATCCAAAAAACCGTCCTCTCCCCCAACCTGGGCTGGCAATCGGATTTTGTCCTGGCCAACACGATGATGTTACAGGCGGTCAAGGCCCACAGGGGACGGCTGTACGGCGCCTGCGCCGTGAACGGCCATTATCCGGAGCTTTCGCTGGACGAGCTCAACCGATGCTTCCAGGAAAGACATGTCGTCATGATCAAGGTTCATCCGGCCGGCACGAAATGCCGGCTCGATGACCGGCGCATGGAACGCATTTATGATTTTGCCGCCCGGCGAAAGCTTTTTATCCTGGCCCACACATGGCTTGACAAGGACCCCTACGGAAACCAGGATTTGTTCGCCTCGGTCGCCAAAAGCCGACCGGATATCCTCTGGATCATGGGCCATTCCGGCGGGCCCTACGGAAGTGCCCATGCCGTAGAGCTGGCCCGCGAGATCCCCAATATCTTTCTGGATATCGCCCTGTCTATGTGCCCCGCCCGGCAAATCGAATTTTTCGTTAAAGAATTGGGGGCTGAGCGCGTGCTTTTCGGAACCGACAATCCTTTCATCGATCCGCGGCCCCAGATCGGCAGGGTTGGCCTGGCCCGGATTAGCCATCAGGACAGGGTCAACATCTTCGGCGCTAACGCCCGCCGGTATATCCGTTTCGATGAATCCGCCGTCCTTTAAAGGTCTCCGCCCAATTTCTCTGCGAGGGCCGTTTGTTTTGAGGAGCTTCCCATAATATCAAGCCGATCATCTCCTCTTTTTAATGACGGGGAGTAAGGATTAATTTTTCATTGTTTGTTTGTTTCTTGACGGGCTAGGGCAATTGCGCTTTCTTTGACTTTTTCCCAAACCTCATCAGGACTCCCAGCCCGACTATCGTCAAGGCGACGATCAAATCCACTTTGAAGGCACTGGGATCTTTGTAATATACGAGAACCAGGATGGAAATGGCGGCCATGCACAGGCCGAGGGCGATGAGCATGAAGCCGATGATCTTGAACGGAGAAAGCGGTCTTTCCGCTTTTTCTTGGTAAAGAAACGGCTTGGTAAGGTCCCGGAAA
>JAPKZH010000122.1 GCA_026393905.1 Candidatus Aminicenantota bacterium | reverse complement strand
AAGGGCTGATCGAGGCCAAGAAAAAAGGAGTCCTAGCTGGATATCCGGTCGTCAATTTTAAGATCATCCTCTATGACGGCTCTTTCCACGAAGTCGATTCTTCGGATATCGCCTTCAAAATCGCGGCTTCCAAGGCCTTTAAGCTTGCCATGAAGGAAGCCAGGCCCACCATCCTGGAGCCGATCATGAGCGTAGAGGTCTACACGCCCGATGCCTACATGGGCGATATCATGGGCAACCTGAATGGGCGGCGGGGGAAAGTCCAGGGCATGGAGCAGAAAGGAAACATGCGGATTCTCAAGGCGGTGGTACCGATGGCTGAGATGCTCGACTTTGAGCCCACCTTAACCTCGATCACGGGAGGAAGAGGCTCGTTCCTGATGGAATTCTCTTACTACGAAGAAGTGCCTTCCCATCTTCAGCAGAAGATCATCAACGAAGCCATCAAGGAAGGCCGGGTCAGGCCGGAAGAAGAATAAGGGATCGAACCGATCCTATTGGCAGCGCTGCCAGCCTCCCTTTCTCAGGCGGGGTATAAACCCCGCCCCGAGGCCGGCCCAGAGACACGGACCTGTTTCAGGCCCCACTTAATTGCATGAGGGAAAGGGGGGATTATCGACCTTCCTTGACGAAGAACAGCAGGCAAAAGGCCGCAGCCGTCAAGCCTAATGAGAAAAAAAACGGAGCAAACATGCCCATCCGTTCCCAGAGGAGACCGGCGACCAGGGAAGCGGGGAATGCGCAGAGCCCGATGACCATTTGAAACGCGCCGAGGCAGCTGGCCCGGAAGGAAAGAGGGGAGAGCTCACAGACTAAGGTCCTCTGGACAGGGTCAAGGGCGGCCTTGTGGATTCCGTAGAGAACAAAGAGGACGACAAAGAGGACGAGGCTGCGGCTGACGATCATCCCCAGGCAGACGCCGGCCCAAAAAAGATAGGCCAACATCAACACGGGCTTCCGGCCGATCTTGTCCGAGAGCTTGCCGAAAGGAAGGGAAAATATGGATGCCGAGGCCGTATAGATCAGATAGAGGACCGGAACAAAGCCGGCCTTGAACCCGAAATTATTGGCATAGACCAGCAGGAAGGAATAGCTGAACGCGCCCAGGGCGTAAAGAGCGTTCAGGAACATGTAGAGCCGCAGATTTTTATCGATATCTTTTAGCGAAATGCCCTTATAGATCTTGACACCGCCGGACTTCTTCTCCTTGATATTCAAGAAAATGAGCAAAGCCCCGATCATGGAGGGAATGGCGGCCAGGGCAAAAAGAAGCTTGAAACCCAAAAGGTTGACAAAGGCGATGCAGATCAGGATGCCCATGACGGCGCCGGCGTTATCCATCGTCCGCAAAAGCCCGAAATTCTTTCCCCGCGTCTCGTTCGTGGAGATATCGGCGACGAGGGCGTCGCGCGGGGCGCTGCGAATCTTGCCCACCCGGTCCAAGATCCGGAAGGGGATGAGATGTTGCCAAATCGAGGACAGGGCATATCCAAACCTCGAAAGCGAACCGCAAAGATAGCCGGTCCAGATAAATATTTTTCGTTTTTTAAACCGATCCGAGAAATAGCCCGAGGCAGCCTGGGACAAGGAAACGAGGGCATCGCCCAAGCCGTCGAGGAAGCCCAGGGCGGCCATGTTAGCCCTGAGGATGTTCGTGACGAAGAGCGGCCAAATGGGATAGATGATGTCCGAGCCCATGTCGTTCAAGAACGATGCCAGGGCGAATGTCCGGATCGCTTTTTTCTGATCTGTGGCGGCTTCTTCCATCGTCCGTTGCTCGGCCTGCGGAGATTGATTATACCTCAAATCGGCCGCGGACGATTATATTTTAGATCTGATTTTTTTGACAAATTGATATCTATCATGATATGAAAAACATTGGGGAGCTAAATTTCTAAAAAATGCTGATTAACGTCCAACGGGACGCGAAAATTCCTAAGATAAGGAGATTCCGTTTCCATGATCTTCAAGGATTCGGGTATATTTTGAAGATCCTTCCCCGAATGCTGCTGCTAGCGCTTTTATTGTCTTACGCCGCGCTGCTCTATACGAATCTCTGCGATACTGCCGGTGGCTCAGACAGCTCCGGATACCTGAACTATGCAAGAAGATTAAGCCAGGGGAATCTGATCGAGCGGGTCAAAGCGCTGGACGTTTTCGCTTTGAGGGAAGAATTTAGCGACATCTTCCGCCCCCTCGGTTTCACCCGGAATTCTGCCAGGAAAGATATTATCGTTCCCTCTTATCCGGCGGGAATGCCTCTGCATATGGCGGCTTTTGCCAAACTCTTGGGATGGGCAAAGGGGCCTTTTCTGGTCAGCCCTGTGGCTTCTCTGCTGGGCCTCCTCCTGATTTATTTGCTGGCCCGGCAGCTTGGCCTTTCGCCGTTGTTCTCTGTCTTCAGCTCGATCATTTTAGCCGCTTTTCCGGCCTACCTATTCCAATCGATTCAGCCCATGAGCGATGTTTTGGCGACATCCTGGATTATGGCTGCGTTACTAGCCCTCACCCTGTCGCATAGGCGGATCGGATGGGCTTTCTTGGCTGGAGCTTCCTTTGGCATGAGTGTCTTGATACGGCCTGGCGACGTGCTCCTGGCTCTGGCCGTTTTGATCATCCTACCCAAGAAGCCGAAAACGTATCTGCTTTTTCTTGCCGGGGCTGTCCCCATGGGAATGTT
This sequence comes from Candidatus Aminicenantota bacterium, assembly GCA_026393905.1. Taxonomy (GTDB): domain Bacteria; phylum Acidobacteriota; class Aminicenantia; order Aminicenantales; family UBA4085; genus JAPKZH01. The sequence goes on along the minus strand of JAPKZH010000122.1, from coordinate 940 downwards.
TTTTTTGAACATGAATCATATCCTTTATGGCGGATGGTTCACCACAGGGTACCATAGCAGCATCTTTTTTGACCTTGCCGCCAAAAATTTTCCTTTGCGCGTCCAACATTACGCCTATTGGCTGGGTGTTACTTTGACGCCGCTCATTCCCGCAGCCTGGCTGATGCTTGCCAGCTGGCGAGCGATCGCTCTGAAAAACCGGGCCTTGCTCTTTTTTTGGTTTGCCCCTTTATTCCTCTTTTTCTGTTTCTATAAGCCCTATGAGGCTTGGTGGTATCTTCGTTTCTTCCTTCCCGGAATTCCTGCCTTGATCCTATCGTTTCTGCTGGTGATTCAAAGCATGCACACGGCATTAATTAAAAAAGGGAATCGCCGGAGATCTCTGCCACTCGTCGGATATATTTTATCCGCCCTTCTGATTGGGGTCGTTTTTTTGGGGGAAATTCGGCAGGTGAACAAACTTGGGATATTGGCTTTCGATGAGGGAGAGAGGATTTATAAGGAGAGTTGTTTGCGGGCCCGAAGAGAATGGCCGGAAAAGTCTATCGTTCTGTCTTTTCAGATGAGCGGCGCTTTGACGTATTACACGGACTTCATACCGTGTCGATACGACTGGCTGGACCGAAAAAGATTCGATGACCTCAGACAACGGATTAACCGGGAAGAATATCACTGGTATGCCTTATTATTTTCATTCGAAGAAGAGGCCTTTCATCAAAGAGTGTCTGGTGAATGGGTGAAAATTGGGTTTATCAAGGATGTCAGCTATTGGCAGCTCGTTTCGGACGATTTTTTTCCCTGATCCCCCATCATTTTTGAATCTCTTCGGCCTTCAAATTGACTTGGTCAGACCGCGAATATATGATACAAATGATTTTTTTTACGAATCTAAACGGAGGATCATGAATATGTCGAAAAACACTCCGCGGTTTCTTTGTTT
>JAPKZH010000488.1 GCA_026393905.1 Candidatus Aminicenantota bacterium | reverse complement strand
GATGAAAGCCGCGGTGATTTGATGGGTCCAGAACGACAGCCCCATCAGGAAGCCGAGCAGCGGCCAGAGACGATCTTTGTTCTTGTAGGCAATGGCGTAGGCCGTATAGAGTAGGGCGGCCTCGAGGAAAAGCACCAGGGCATAGGGATTCGAGTTGTTGGTGCTGAGGTCGATGAGTTGACCGAGCGGGAGGCTATAGAAAAACGAAAGGGCAGCCGCCCAGGTCAAGGAAAAAAACTCCCTGAAAAAAAAGAACTGAAGAATGATGAAGGCCAGGTACATGAAGACCGAGACGGCTTTGAGCAGGGGAATCGAATATCCGAACAGGGCAAAGGCCATGGCATAGATATGGGGGCCGAGGCTGCCAAGGTAATGCTGACCGTAATGGCAAATCGGGGGAACCTTGCCTTCGGCGATATGCTTGGCCATCAGGGCGGGAATCGCTTCGTCGCTCCACATCATGCCGGCGCTGTAAAGAAGAAAGGGCAGGCGGACGGCGATGGTCAAAAGAACAACGGCCAGGAGGACTAGAATGATTTTTTTATATTCCGGCTTCCAGGCGATGCGGGCGGACCGGAACTTCAAGGCAAATTCAAGCCCTAGGACGACGAGAAGTGGAACAAGGGCGGCCCAAGCGCCGACCTGGATTTTTTTGAACTGAGCGAAATTGCCCTTGAACCAGAGAAATAGGAATGCAAAGGTGAAGATCAGCCGAAGGGTCCTCAGGATGGGCGGGGCTTTTTGGAGAACCCTGTTTTTCGGCTCCGGAAGGCTCATAAATTATTTCCCCCGGGTTCTTCTTTTGCGAGTCCTTGCATCTCCCGGCGGACGTACTCGGCATAGGGGCATATCGTGAATCCCCGCTTGACGATCGCGTCCAGGCGTCTAAAGACATTTTTTCTGTTGTAATACATCAAATAATTGTAGAACCGGCTGTCGTTGATCTCCGGGTGCATGAAGCGCTCCTGCTCCGTGTCGATATCATACGGATGAAAATAGCCGGCCAGCGGCCGGTTCGATCGAAAAATTTTTTTTATGGAACGGCGGATAAAAAACGCCGGAAGGACGCGGAAATACACTCCTCCGGCCGTGGGAATACGGTAGGGGCCGAATCGTCTTACGGTCATCGGGATTTCTAGGATCCCGTCGATCATTTTCGGACGGGGGCCGAATTCCGGCCAGCCGTAAAAAGGATTTTTGGCCGGAAGGACGGAGCTGGAATAGGTAAAGCCCAGGTCTTTCAGGACCTCATAAGCCCAAGCTGTTTTCTCTGTCAAGGAAAAAATGGGTGCCCGGAAGCCTTGGATATTCTTGGCGCCCGCTCTTGTCAGGGCGTTCCTGTTGGCTTCCAGGAGGTTCCGGAACTGGTCCGGCGTTTGTTGGTCGAGGGGAATGTGCCGGTAGCCGTGGCAGGCGATTTCGTGGCCTTTCTCGATGATCTCCCGAATGAGGGACGGATAGGCTTCCGCCACATCGCCGACGACGAAAAAAGTGCAGCGAAAGCCATGGCTCTTCAGCCATTCCAGGTAGCCATGGACATTGGCGGGAACGCGCTCCGGACGCCCGAGGCCGTCCTCCATGAGGAAACGGATGTCCTCCAGGTCGACGCTGAAAAGAAAGGCGTTGTTCATGGCTGTGCTCTCAATGCCAGTCCGGAAAAAGATCCCTCGCCGAGCTCGAAAACAGGGGCATGACCCGCCGGGTGCCCACTTTCAATAGAAACAGGGACCAGCGGCCTTGTTTGGGCGAGTTCTGAGTGCTCGAGCAGAAGACGATATGCTCTCCGTCCGGCGCCCAGGAGGGAAAATAGTCGTAGGTCTCGTTGCGCTCGGTCAGCCGGATGTTGTCGCTCCCGTCGGGGTTCATCGACCAGATGTCTCCTTTGCCGTCCGCTCGGGACGAGACGTAGGCCAGCCTTCGGCCGTCCTTGGAAAATCGAGCCCGGCAGCTTTTCCCGCCTTCGGTCAGCGCTCTGTATTTGCCCTCCCGGATATCAAAGATAAAGACATCCCAGCCGAAAAGCCTATGCCCTGTAAAAGCCATTAGGGGTGCGGCCGGCGAAAAATCGGACAGCCCGTGAGAGCCTTTGAATTCAGAAACGATCGGCTCGGTTTTCCGGGTCTCTAGGTCGATCTTCCACAGGGCGGCGTCCTTGCCCAGCAGCCGTTTGTTTTCTGCCGTGAAGGCCAGGGCCGTCCCGTCCGGGAACCAGGCGGGCTCGCCCTCATCGTTCAAGGAGCTCGTGATTTGGCTGAGTCCCGAGCCGTCGGCATTCATGACATAGACATCGAAGTTGCCTTTGGCATTGGAGGTGAAAGCGATCCGGGTTCCGTCGGGAGACCAGCGGGGGTATTCGTCGCTCCAGGAATTGTCCGTGAGCTTGCGGATCTCGTTGGCCGTCAGGAGATAGATCTCGTTATCCCCGTCCATGTCGGATTGAAAAACGATGCTTCCCCGGATTGGGAAACCGGCCTTGAGCAGGCTGAGGTCGCTTTTCGGGGGCGGAGGAGGGAGGTCGGCTTTGTCCTTCTCCGGGGAACAGACGGCCAGCGCGAGCGAGAGAAAGCCCAGGCAGAGCGTCCACCGGCGTTTCATGGCCATCGGCAACCCCATTGTATCGAATTTGGGAAAAAAAGAAAGCCGGAGCCGGCATCTCAATTTCCATGAATGTTGAGATGGGACCTGTCACGGACGTGCCCCTAACGCCCTTCGACCTATTAAAGCCCCCTTGATTGGTCAAGGGGGTAGGGGGTTTAATAACGTTAGGTGAAGTCTTCTATCATGCTTCTTCTTTCCCACCACCCAGGCGCTTCGTGCGTTGCGGGGCAGCATCCGCGCCACCCATCTCGGTTTTTATCATGGAAATTGAGAAGCTTTCTGAGTGGAAAAATGGAATTGCGACGAAACCATGGTCAGCGCTTGACCGCTGATATCAGGAGGCAGCGGACGGGAGCATATTTCAGCGGAAATTTGAGCCTGGGAAAAAGGGCCGCGCTGGCCTCGGCCATTTTGCCCCAATCGATTTTTCGGATTCGACCGGGGGCCAGGCGGTATCGTCGCAAGAGGCGGCAGAAACTCCGGGCGGAAAAAAAGAAGACCATCGGCTTGTTCAGGATGCGGAGTAGATGATAAGCGGGGACGTAGCCGAGCCGCTCGATCATTTCCAAGGGGAATGGCACCATGGAATCCACGAAGTAGACCTCTCCGCCGGGCCTGAGGATCCGGGAAGATTCTGCCACGGCCGCTTCGACGTTGCGGAGGTTCTTGGCCAGGCGACTTTCCGTCAGATGATGGATGACGAACTGGACGACGATCCGGTCGGCGCTACCGCCTTTCAGCGGCAGGGCTCGGATATCCCCGGCAACGTTCAGCACAGTCTTGTCCTTTGAGTGACTGAGGAATTCCAGGACGTTGTCCACGGAGATCAGCCTCCGAATGGCCGGATTTTGGTAGCGGGACACGCCCCCGGACCCGATGTCGACGACGATCCCCGTCAAATGCGGCTCGATATTTTCTTTGATCCGGCTGTAGACGTCCGCGACGTCCTCTCGATTG
>JAPKZH010000104.1 GCA_026393905.1 Candidatus Aminicenantota bacterium | reverse complement strand
CACGAACTGACTACCGGCTCCACCTTCGCCGGACGCTATCAGATCATCGAGGAGCTCGGCAAAGGCGGGATGGGCCGGGTCTATAAAGTTTTTGATACCAAGATCAAAGAGAAGGTGGCTTTGAAGCTCATTAAGCCCGAGGTCGCCTCGGATAGTGAAACCATCGAGCGCTTTTCGAACGAGCTCAAGTTAGCCCGGAAAATCAGGCACAAAAACGTCTGCGGCATGTTCGATATCGGGGAATCCGAGGGGGCCCACTTCATCACCATGGAATACGTTTCCGGCGAGGACCTCAAGACCATGATCCGCATGTCCACCGGCCTCACCATAGGGACCGTATTGAGCGTCGGGAAACAGGTCTGCCAGGGCCTGGCCGAAGCGCACAACCTGGGAGTCGTCCATAGAGACCTCAAACCACAAAACATCATCATCGACAAGGGCGGGAACGCCAAGATTATGGATTTCGGCATCGCCCGGTCGGTCCGGGAGAAAGGGATCACCGGCCCGGGGATCATGATCGGAACGCCGGAGTACATGTCGCCGGAGCAGACCGAAGCCAAGGACGTCGACCAGAGGTCGGACATTTATTCTTTAGGAGTCATTCTCTATGAAATGGCCACAGGGCGAGTTCCATTCGGAGGCGAGACGGCCTTGAGCGTGGCCATCAAGCACAAGACAGAGATTCCCAAAGATCCTAAGTTGCTCAACCCTCATATTTCCGATGACCTCAAACACCTCATCCTTAGATGTCTAGAGAAAGACAGAGCCAAGAGATACCAGACAGCCGCTGAAGTCGAGGCCGAGCTGGAGAAGATCGAAAAAGGGATTCCCACGACCGAACGCGTTGTCCCCGAGAGAAAAACCCTCACCTCCAAACGAATCACAGTCCAATTCGAGCTGAAACGTCTGATGATTCCGGCGATCATTCTGATTTCTGTCGTCTTCATCGGGATAGTCCTCTGGAAATTTCTTCCCCGAAAAGAAGCTGTCCCTTCCCCCAAGATCAAAAACTCCATCGCGGTCATCAGCTTTGAAAACCAGACCGGCGACAAAGCTTTTGATTATCTCAGAAAAGCCATCCCCAACCTTCTCATCACCAGCCTGGAGCAGAGAGGCGGGCTGTATGTCGTCACCTGGGAGAGGATGGCTGACCTTCTTTCGCAGATTGGCAAAAAGAATGCAGAAACCATTGACCGCGAATCAGGCTTTCGGCTCTGCCGCAAGGAAGGAATCGAAGCCATCGTCCTGGGAAGCTTCATCAAGGCCGGAGACATGTTTGCCACGGACGTCAAGGTCCTGGATGTCGAGACCAGAAAAATGCTTAAGAGCGCCAGCTCCCGGGGCGAAGGAGCGGACAGCATCCTGAGAATCCAGATCGACGAGTTGAGCAGGGGCATTTCCGCGGGCATCGGCTTGGCCAGAGAGAAAATCGAAGCCGAAAGAACCCAGGTCGCAGATGTAACGACAAGCTCGATGGAGGCTTATAAGTATTTTCTAAAAGGCAGTGAAGAATTCGATAAAATGTACTATATTGATGCCATAAAATCGCTCGAAAAAGCCGTCGAGCTGGACCCTGAGTTTGCTATGGCTTATTTTATTCTTGGGAATACGCAGGGGGCTTTGGGCAGTATTCAGGCGGGAAATGAGGCCATTAAAAAAGCGAAAGCTTTAGCCCATAAAGTCACCGAGAGAGAAAGACTTTATATAGAAGCATCCTATGCCAACACGATAGAACGTAACCGGGAATCCAGAAATCGCCTCTTGCAGGAGATCATCCAGAAATACCCCAGGGAGAAAATAGCTCATTATTGGCTCGGCGTTGAATATCGCGGGACCAATAACTATGAGATGGCCATCGAAGAGCAGAACAAAGTCCTTGAGCTCGATCCTGATTACGGAGAAGCTCATAATGAGCTCGGATATTGCTACCTCGCTCTCAGGAATTTTGACAAATCCATCGAACATTTCCAGAAATATGCTTCTTTGAATCCCCAAGATGCCAATCCCCTTGATTCCCTGGCCGAAGCCTATTTTCTTATGGGCAAACTGGACGAGGCCATCGCCAAGTACAAAGAGGCCCTGGCCGTAAAACCGGGCTTTCTGACTTCCAATTATTGTATTGCCTATATCTATGCTCTGAAAGAGGACCCGGCTGAGGCCATGGCCTGGCTGGAGGCATTCATCAGTCAAGCGCCCAACGCCGGCTGGAAAGGAGCGGGGTACGCTTTCAAAGGATTTTATCTAAGCTGGCTAGGCAGCTTGAATAAGGGCTTGGACAACCTGAAAAAAGCAGAAGAAATGCTGGCCTCAGTAGGGGACAATATAGGGAAAGCTAATATCAGTTATGTGAAATTGTTTATTTATTTATTCAAAGATGAATTTGATCTCGCTCGGAAATCCAATCAAGAGTGGTTTGATGTCTTTATGAATCAATATCCTAGGAACGAAGCTTACTATAAAAACGGCTACCTGGGTGTCCTGAGTTTGATAGAATTGAAAGAGGGAAGGATGGATTCGGCCAAAACAAGAGTGGCCGAGATAATGTCCCTTTTATCCAGTTTGACCCCAAGTCAAAGAGAATGGGGGACTTTCAAGGGCAATCTCCTTCAAGCTGAGGTCTTACTGGCTGAAGGCTTTCCGGATAAAGCCGTTGCCTTTTTTGAAAAGACGGCTCTGCCTGTTCCGTTCGGCATGCAAGATGTCGTATTGCTTGCAGCTTATAATACGCCTTTTTATAAGGACGTCATAGCCAGGGCTTACGCGCAGAAAGGCGACCTCGATCGAGCCATCACTGAGTACGAGAAGCTCGTCACCTTTGACCCGAACAGCCGGTCGCGGTTTCTCGTCCATCCTGTGCTTCATTACAGGTTGGCCAAGCTTTATGAGCAAAAGGGCTTGAAAGGCAAAGCCATCGAGCAATACCAGAAGTTCCTCGACCTCTGGAAGGACGCCGACCCC
>JAPKZH010000113.1 GCA_026393905.1 Candidatus Aminicenantota bacterium | reverse complement strand
GCACGCCCGGGCCGTCCGGACGGGGAAAGACTTGGACGAAGTCCTGGATGAGTTTTTGGACGCCGTCGACCATCCCGAGATCTCCCTCGTGGCCCATCATCTTGCCTTCGACCTCGGCGTCGTCGGCGCCGAGCTCGTCCGCTTGAATAAGCGTTTGCGGTTCCTCGACCTCCCCGGCCTTTGCACCATGGAAACGACGACCGAGGTGTGCTGCTTGCCGAGATGGGGTAGCGCGGGATTCAAGTGGCCGACCCTCGTGGAGCTTCATGTCCATTTGTTCGGCCGCCCGTACGATCGCGCCCATGACGCGGCAAGCGATCTCGAGGCCTGCGCCCGGTGTTTCTTCAAGCTTTTGCGGGACGGACACTATCGTCTTCCGACCTCCGGCCGACGCTCTTGACGTTTCTTTTCCTCTTGTATTAGGATTCCCCTCAGGCGGGGATCGCGGACAGAGAATTTGCGCGACCTCTTCAAGTAAGGCAAGGGCTTCCCGGATCTCCTGTGGCGAGAGCCCGAGTTTCCGTTCTAGTCCACTCTCCAATTCCGTGCGGATGGCCGCCGAGACCTGTGCCGAATATTTTTCATGATCTTCAGTTTGCCCGGGACAAGAGGTCTGGGTGATTTCCGGCTCTTTAGGCGCCTCGAACGGCCCCAGGGATGCATCCCTGCGCTCTCAACCCGTCCTTGACATCTTTTGAGTCGTGATTCATAATTCCCCACGATGGTTGGGGGGGTAAACCGGCACAATGACGCACGTTCTGCCATCGCAGGAAAAAACGAAATACTTATCTCTTCGGCGATGATCATCCGCGCCTATGGGCACTCGACAACTGAGACCCTGACAGCTATACCCTGGCAGGAATTCTTGAGTGCGATCTGACTGAATATTCTATCGATTTCTAGAAATCCAGGAAGTGGCTGGCGGGGCTGCAGGGCACGTAATTTTCCTATTGCTTGATTAGTAGAGCATCTGCCTTCTAAGCAGAGGGTCGGGAGTTCGAATCTCTCCAGGCGCGCTCCCTTTTCCCCTGATTTTCTTGGCTTGTCTTTAGGCTCCCTTAGCTGGAATTAGGCGACTTTAAGCATTTTCTGGTGACAATTTGGTGACAAAATTTTGGAGGAGTCTATTCCTGCCTTTAGGTGAGCCCTAAAACCTGGATGAATCTAATTGACTCTTAGATGGCCCGGCCGTTCGTTATGGCCTTCATTCCTGGCGCCGCTCGCCGCTGCGGGCAGGTCACCCTAAAGGGAGGCCATTTGACATCTCTGATGTCGCTTGTTATATTTTTCTTGAGGGCTTTGAGTCAAAAGAGGAGGAACTTAACATGGACAAAAAATCCGCTTCGCGACAATTGGTTTATATAGCAACCGCGCTGGTTATTGGAGTAACCGCCCTATGGGCTTTTTGGTTTCTGCCCCGGTTGGTTGCGCATCCTGAGGCAATAGCTGACCGTGTTGACAGAAGTTCCAAGATTTTTTTCGCTCTCCGGCTTGCGGGCGTTATTTGCCTGATAGCCTATCTCATTCTCAGACGGTACGCCGGCAGGTTGGTCAAGGTGCTCCTTTATTTCGCCGTAATCCTGATTTTCTTGCATGATTTCTTTGTAATTGATGAAGCTCCCTTCTATTTGGAGTTTTACGGTAGACTTCAATCAGTGGCGACCCTGATGTTGGTTTGTCTCGGGGTCGATTTGACCGCCGGAATTCTGGCCATAATAGCGAGGCATAAGCGCAGGCGCGCGTCGTCTGCAGCATAGCGACGGCAATTTGACTACGGGCCGCTCGTTAGCGGATAATCGCCTCGATAGGATAGACGAAACTGGGGAGGGGAAATTCTCAGATTGACATCCGATTACGCCGCGATTTATCATCCATGACGATGGGACGAGGCAAAATCGGCACATGAACACTCATCTGGCCGGTGCAGCCGAAAAGAAAATCCTTATAAATTTGGCTTGACATACGGTTTTCCGGCTCCTATATTGTTATCACTCCCTGCGCATAGAGGGAAAAATTAGCGAAACGGGATTTTTCTTAATGATCGCGCAATCTCGATTATAGTCTTGACAAAATCGTTCCTTACAATAATGGAGGGGAAATATGAAAACGCGTAAGCTCATTTGGATTCCAAGGGTGCTGGCCATCGTTTTTATCCTATTTCTGTCGCTCTTTGGATTGGATGTATTCTCCGAAAACGCCCCATTCCTAAAAAAATTGGGCGGCTTTTTCATGCATTCGATCCCATCAATTATCCTCTTGCTCATATTGTTAATCTTTTGGAAAAAAACTCTCGTTGGCGGATTCCTATTCATCCTGTTCAGTATCGCATTCACATTGTATTTCCGGACATATGGGTCTCTTTCAACCTTTTTATTGTTGACTTTCCCGGTGGTACTGGTTGGGATACTCTTTATCGCGCTTGATCTGATGACGAAAAAAAGTGGAAAGGCAGCTTAGACTCCCGAGCTCGAGGATGCCAGGAAGAGGCTGGCGGGGCTATAGTCTGGAAGGAGAGCGAAAATGCCAAAAGCGGCACTTGGATTTATCCTAGGATTTCTCTCCTTCTTCCTGTTTATGTTCATTGGGGAAACGTTAAGCGAACACTTCGGCGCTGCGGGCTTTATCCCAACGTTCGTTGTGATGGTGGCGTACTTCTTTGTTTGCCAGTTTTTCCTTTCCCGCGGCAATCCCGACGCCTATCGTAAGGACTGGCCCACCATGTTAGCGCTGGATGCCATACTTCTCCTGGCTGTTTTCGTTATGGTTCTGGTGGAAAAGCGGGAAGTGGTCCTGACCCAGGGTCTCGGAATTCTTCTGTTTTGTTGCGGGGGTACATTCGCTGGCGCGGCTGCGGCGTCACTAGCGGCACGCAGAAGGAGTGGACGGCGGTAGTTCTCTCGCGCTCCCGGGCCAAGGCTTTTCCCGTTCTTTTGGGGAGAGATAATTTTATTCATGGTTTTCGCCCAGATTCGCTGTCCCTGTTGCCGGACGGAGCGATAAATGAAATTCCTCTCCCTCTGGAAAGACGCCGCCCCCGTCCAGCCCGAGCTTGAGGATGCCAGGAAGAGGCTGGCGGGGCTGAAGGGCAGTTGATTCTAACGGAGGCAGGATATAAGCCCTGGCCTCAAGTTTGGCATTGGACGTGTTGCTAGGGATAATCGCTTCATATGGATAGACGACTGAAATTCTCGGGTTTCTCACTTAAACTGAGCCATTTTTAGAGGGTTTCTTGATTTCTTCAGCCAATTTTGGCTAGATTCTAGATTGAAGGGGATATAGTGATAAAGTTATTACATGATAAAAAAGGGGAAATGAAAAATGAGTCCTTCACAGAATTGTATTCTATGCAATCATGAGGCAGTAGGCATTTTAAGGCAACCGAGTTCTGACACTTATCAGATAGAATGCAAAGTTTGCGGAAAATACAAATCGACAGATCTTCATGACCCAGGCTTTAGACAATTATCAGAGGCAGAAAGAACAATGTTGTCCGCGTATACGAGAGAATTGTATGAATATAACGAGCCGATACCTGAATTGCACGTTTTAGATGATCAGAATCAAATAAAAAATATAATAGAAAGATATAAGAAAAAATCTGTAGTCGAAAAGCTAGATAACTTAATCCTGTATGTAGGGAAAAAATCGCATTATTTTGGAGAAGCTCTCTCTATTCATGGGGAGGATGATTATCCAATTACTTTTTCAATAAATAAAAATGAATTTGATAAGATTAAGGAACAAGCATTCAAAAGCAAATTCTTCTTGGAACCTTCACCGCATGGCAATGTTCAACTTGATTGGTTGGGATCGCAAAGAATAGAGGAAATAAAAAAGGCAGGCCATCCCACTAAAAAGTGCTTTGTGGCTATGTCTTGTGCTGATGAATTAAGGGCAATATATGATAATGGGATACGCTTGGCAGTCCTGGGAACAGGATATGACCCTGTCTTTATCGAGAGAGAGGAAACTAACGAGAAGATTTGTGACCGAATTGTTGCTGAGATTCGTTCATGTAAATTTTTAGTTGCCGATGTTACCGGAGAGAGACAAAATGTTTATTATGAAGCAGGTTTCGCACAGGGATTAGGTCGTGATGTTATTTGGACGTGCAAACAAGGCGAGACATTACATTTTGATACCCGGCAGTATAAACATATAATCTGGCAAAGCCCTGAAGATCTAAAAAAGCAACTAATAAATCGGATTAGGGCAACTATCCTGATAATATTTATGAGATTAAAGGACTAAATTGACATTATTTTAGGAGGCGCGGGGAGGCCGGATAGCCCAGCCTCCCAAGAAATAAAATAACGCTCGCAAGCAAATAATCGCCACATTGGAATAGACGAACCCGGGGGGAAGAAATTCTCAGTTTGACATCCATACACGATAGGCATTATCATCCCTGACG
>JAPKZH010000573.1 GCA_026393905.1 Candidatus Aminicenantota bacterium | reverse complement strand
ATCGTCCATTGCGTCACGACGCCGCGGCCATCGTCAAGCTCGTCGCGGTCCGCGTACTGGGACCGGACGGCGGGCCGGTCACCGGGCTCCGGAAAGAAGACTTCGCACTCACCGAGGACGGAAAGCCGAAAACAATCACCGAGTTCGAGGTCCACGCCCTGACCGAAGCGGGCATGACGGTAACGCCCGGGCTTCCTCCGGCGGGCGAGGCCGCGGTGCTAAGCTCCGGAGCCATGAATCGGAAGCTGTTCTTCTTTCTCGACCAACAGGCGAGCGACCGGGACGGAAAGGACAAGGCCAAGGCCGCCGCCCTCCGTTTCCTGGAGACACAGGTCCGGCCCGGTGACCAAGTCTCCGTGATCGGCTGGTACGCCATGGCGGGCTTCTATATCCGGGAATACTTGACCTCGGACCTGGACAGGATCCGCCGGGCGATCAACGGAGTAACCGAGGCGCCGCCCAGCTCGGGCGAGCCCATCCCCATGCCGGCCGACGACGTGGACCTCGGAGTCGCTTATTCTGGGGCTATCCGAAACCTTGAGGAAACACTGGCCGAAAAGAGCAGTGCCATCTCAGTAACTCCCGCTGGGGCCGGCGGTCGAAGTTTGGGTCTGGCGCCAGGGACCGCTGCTTTTCAGCGGTTCGATTTTATCCCTCGGCTGAGCGAAATCGCCGAGGTCTTCAAGACGATCCCCGGGCACAAGAGCCTCATTCTGTTTACGGCTCGGAATATGGGAACTGAGGCCGAACGGTTGGGGCGGCTCTTCGGCGCCGCGGGCACGGCGGTTTATGCCGTTAACACGCAGGACTGGAAGGCGGGCCCTTTCGGCACGAAGTCCAAATACATCTGGACGGACCATTCGCTGCAAAGCCTGTCGGCGGCTTCCGGTGGAAAATACTTCGCCGACATCAACGACGCCGCCGGGATCGCCCGGGACGTTCAGGACCTGACCGGGCATTATTACGTCCTCGGCTATTATGTGCAGGATTCCTGGGAAGGAACGTACCACAAGATCCGGGTCGAGGTCGCGCGGCCCGACACCCGCGTCCTGGTGCAGGACGGCTTCGCCGATTCCAAGCCCTTTGACCGCATGTCGGATTTCGAGAAGGAAGTCCAACTTCTCGACCTCCTCTGGTCCGACCAGCCCGCCTCCGGTCTTGCTCCCCTGGCGGTTGACCCGTTGGTTTTCTTTTGGGGGAAAACGGCCCGGGCCTGCCTTTTATCCAGGTTGGAGGTCGGGGCGAAGGCCGGTCCCGCCGGAGCTCCGGTCGAAATTTTTGCGTTGCTTCGGGACGAGGCGGGCGCGGCCCTCGTCTCCAGGAAGTGGGATGTCGACTTGGCGCGATACCAGGGACAGAGTATCTGGCCTTACCTCACAAGTCCCGTGGCCGCCGGCCTTTGCGAGTTGAGACTGGTCGTCCGCGACCTGAAAACCGGGGAATCGTCGGTCGGGCGAGCCCGTTTCGAAGTCGCCGCTGCAACGGAAGAAGGGATCGTTTTATCCTCGCCCCTCCTTTTTGAGGCCGGGCCGGGAGCCTTATTCCTGAAGCTGCCCACGAGACCCGAAAAAACCACGAAAGGAAAGCCAGCCGCGGGCGAGCCGTCGATCATGGGCCTCTATCGCTTGATCCCTAAAGAAGGTCGTCCGGTTGTCGGGGAGATTTCGCCGGGAACGCGGCGACTTATCGCTATAATGCCGCTCGAGCTACGGCCGCATCTGCCCGGGGACACGCCCATCTGGGCGGTTGAGGCGAAACTCGTCTCCCTGCTCGATGGAGGAGAAACGCCCCTCGAGGTCGAAGTCCGCGAGCATATGACATACGAAGGAGGGCCCGACGTCCTGGCCGCGGATCTTGTTCTCCCCGACGTTGCTCCCGGCCGATATGACCTGGTGATCACGGTCGAAGACGTTGGAACGGACCGCCGTGCGGCCGTCCGTAAGACCTTGATCCTGCGTTAATAAAATCGGGGTCGAATCGCCGCGTCTTGCAGGAAAACGTCAGGAGATGTTCCGCATGGCAGTCCAGGCACCGGATCCTGGCAAAGTCCGAGCGCGGGGTCGCGCAGTCGAGGTGAGGCTCGACGACCTCTTTAACCATCGGCCGGGAATACGATAGGGGGACGCCGGAACGGCAAAAATATCGACCGGTCTATGGCTTCTTTCCAATTGTGGATAGAAACCCTTTGGCAAAAGAGGCCGCTTTTTCAAGTTCGGTATCCGCCAGAGGTCCTTTCATTCCCCGCACTTCGCAACGAAGAGTCTCTGAGTACACATTCAAGGCTAGGGTTTTCGCCGCCTTTTGCATAATGCCGGCAGCTCCAGGATATAGCCACTTTTTTGCCTTTTCCATTTCTTCAGGCTTTGTCGGAACGGGCCCATAGGTGTCAAAGATCGCTACTGGTTTTTCTGTAAAACCCTTTTTTCGCAAGCGCTTCAGCACGCGTAAAGCTTTTCGATTGACTCTTGCCATTCTCGTAGGCGAACCAATCAGGATGAAGTCGAGATCACTCAAATCCGGGAGCTTTCGGCGAAGGTCCTGAACGATGGTCTCGATACCTTGTCTGCCAAGTTCTTTCGCAATGCCCTCTGCGATTTGTTTCGTGTTGCCATGGTAGCTTCTAAAAAGAACGAGTGCTTTCATTTTTCAGTCTCCTCTATGCTTAATGGCGATCATGTTTTGCTACAGATATTATCCGATGCTTCCAGAACGTCGAGAACCGTTTTAGAGTTCGTAAGAGCTCCGAGATTATGGATTCTTTTTAATCACCGAACGCATAGCTTTGATTGTCTCGCTGAGCCCTTTCTGCAAAAGTCCGAAATCCCATCCGACGCTAATCAGCTTATAGCCCGCATCCATTTTGGCCTTGACATCCTCCAGAGAGGCATCGATTGCTGAAATGACTCCATGTTTCAGGCACATTTTTAGAATGCGTTCAGCATCCGCAGCCGCGATGTGAACAGTCTCTATAGCACTGACGCCAGGCGTCTCGACGATCTCTTGCGCGTGACGCACGCCTTCTTCGGTTTCTATCATGGCCACAACCAGCAATTCGCCTTTAGGATTGAGCGGCCACACATCGCGGCGCTCTTTAGGAATATTGATCCCAGACATGGCGGACGTTTCGGCGCCTCGCACAGCCGAAATGGCACGCTCCAAGTCGGCGCGGCTTTCAACCATTGGAATCCATATCCCCATGGCGGGTCCGACTTTAAGCGATTCCGCAATTTCATAGCGCGGATCCCAAGTCGCTCTATTGGCAAGCTTAACCAGGACAACAGGTGCAGCTCTCGGTTCTGTCCGATAGCGATTGCTGAAGTCTTGCACTTCGAGGAGAAAGCGGTGAAGCATACCGAAGTCGTAGATGTCATGTTCGACATCGGCGACAATGAAATCGGCGTCACTGGTCGCGAGCACTTTGGCGATTCGAGGCGCCGAGAGCGCGCCGGTCCAGACGCCGATGGCCGGCCTTCCTGATTCCAAAATGGAGATAAGTCGATTAATTCGCTCCTCGGCAATCGCCCCGTGCGGCAGCCAGGACATCATTATCCAGGCAAGCATTAATCGGAGAATCCTTTTCATCTTGATTTTCATTTCAAATCCTTGACTTGCCCCCGATCAATGTACCAACCCTAGAGTGAATTTTTCAACCTTTTTTCTAATATCTCAAGATTTACTCTCTTTTTCAATTTCATTCCAGCAGCACCGAGAATAAGTCTGATAGCCTGAGCGTTTCTTTCTTCTCACCCGTCTTTTCTAGGGGGAGTGAATTCACATCAATGTCTTTTGAGCCCAAGCGTTTTAATTTTCTCAAGAATGAGCTAATAAAGCAATGCAGAAGTCACTGGCCCTCAGCCCAGCCAGTCTCTTCCT
>JAPKZH010000214.1 GCA_026393905.1 Candidatus Aminicenantota bacterium | reverse complement strand
ATATCGCCTCAAGTCCGAAGATCAGCCAATGCCTAAAATGATACGTCAGAACTATAAATACTTCATGCTCACCTTTCTGGTCCTCTTTTTTCTCGGAGGCCGGCCGCCAGAGTTCGGGCAGGAAAACACATTCTTCCACGGATTCCTTATCCAAAAGCCGGTAATCCGGGTGGCCCTGGGGGTGAACCTTGAAGAGGTCGCCCTGCATGCTTCGAGCGGTATGAAGATATATCTTGCAGGCAACGACTATAAGCTTCTGGCTGAAGATGTCTCGGAAGTGCGAGTCAAGGGGCACAAGGAAAAATTGACCGAGAAGTTCGTCGTTCAGGTGGCCCAGACGAAGAAACGGGATGATGCCGACGAAACAGCGAAGAAATTGAGGAGCAAGATTGACAACAGGGTCTATATAACGACTGGCAGGGAAATCGAGCTTGAGGGCCTCTATCAGGTCAGGGTCGGGGACTTCCTGACCCGCGGCAACGCCCTGGAATTCATTAAGAAAGCCAGCGCTCTCGGCATTAAGGACGCCTGGATCGTTCGGGAAGAAGTCACCGAATCGACCTCGAAGCCACAGTGGGTCCTGGTCAACAACGAGCTGGTCAATTTGAGCTCTGGAACTTCGCTTTATTTTATCCCCGGCGCCCCGGAAAGCTATCTGGCCTACGGTGGCAAGAACTACCGGGGGATCTTTGTCCTGAAGGGGAGCGGCAAAGGGGTCCTCCTGATCAATATTCTGAACATCGAGGATTACCTTAAAGGCGTCGTTCCCGGGGAGCTTTCCCCATACGTCTTCGGCGAGCTCGAGGCCCAGAAAGCCCAGGCGATCGCCGCCCGCACTTACGCCCTCAAGAACGCAGGCCAGTTCGAGGAATTCGGGTTCGATCTCTACGCGACGCCGGCCTCTCAGGTCTATGACGGCCTGAGCATCGAGCATCCTCTGAGCACGCGCGCCGTCGAGGAGACCAGGGGGCAGGTCGCGGTTTACGGCGGGAAGCTGATCAACGCCCTCTACATGAGCACCTGCGGCGGGGCGACCGAGGACGCTGAAAAGATGTTCGAAGGGAACGCGGTTCCTTACTTGAAAAGCACCGAATGCGTCCTCGAAAAAGAGGAGGAATGGCAGGTCCGGAGCCAGGCTGCGATCCCTATCGTCCAGGCCGCGGGATCGAATATCAGCGCCAAGCTGGCCTATCTCATCGCCCTCGATATTATCCCTCAGGAGGCCTCTCCGGCTTATTTCAAGGAAACGGCCACGGCGGCCGAAGCGGCCGATTGGATCCGGAAAGCCCTGGTTCGTCTCGGGAAAAAGAACGATAAATTCGGGCCGTCCCAGATACCCCTGAATTACGCGGCCTTCGCCCGGCTCGTGATCGACGGCTTCCAATGGCAGGACCGCGTCCAGAATTTAATGTGGAAAAGCGAGGCCGAGTATGCGGTGAAAGATCTCGGGGCGTTCGGGGCGGAGGACAAGAGCGCGGTCGCTTATTTCCTCATCTCCGGCC
>JAPKZH010000556.1 GCA_026393905.1 Candidatus Aminicenantota bacterium | reverse complement strand
AAAAAACTTAGTTTTTCGTATTATTTTTGTCGAGATGCCGCTGAAAAAGGACTGTTTCCCCCTTCCCGGAGGAAATAAAATAAAAAACACAGAAAAAAGACTTGACATCTTGTTGACTTTAAATAAAATAAAAGCCGGGAGCTGGACATCATGAAAAGAACATATGAAATTCCAAGGGCTTTGGACATAGCGATATCTACGTTAAGCGGGCAGAAAGTCAAACCACTGGGCATTTGCCTGACCGGTTCTCGGCCAACAGTTGCTAGTTGTGCTAATGGTCAGACTGTAGGTCAATCAACAGAGTGGTGCAGCCCCACCGGCTTACTTCCTCAATATGGTTCATGCTTAACCGGTACCGTTGTCGCTAGTGGCTGCGGCGTTGGTTCGGCTCCCTAATAATCCCCATTTATTTGCCAATCCGAACATATGATTTTGAAATAGGGGAGCTAAAGTTCCGAATTTCGAGCGATGTCGCGCATCCCTTTTTAAACAAAAAATCGTTCACGCTTTTTGTTTTCCAGGAGCGTCATCCGGTTGATGTTGCGTGCACATTTGCCGGGGTTCCTTCCTCGTCTTTGGTTCTAAGCTCCCTCAAAAAAAAAGGAAAAGAATTATTATCCCGCTTCATTCTCTATCCCCAGATGGGGCCGGATAGTCCTCTTTTGAAATCGCCGATGGTCCGGTCCCAGCTCCGGAAATGCCTGAGACATCCGGAAGATATCTCGCTAGAAATGCATTCTGAATCCTTCTCGATATTCGATTTTTATTCGAAAAAACTCATGATTTATTATTTATTGAAGAGAAAGAAAAGCCTTGAATCCAGCACTGTCGGGCCTGGAATATTAGCCCCTTTTTTCCCTTTATTCGGCGGGTTCATGCTGCACAGCTCTTCTTCCGTCCTGAACAATAAGGCCGCGCTATTTCTGGCCAAAGATGAAGGCGGGAAAACGACTGTCATGAAAAACGGCGCGGCACAGGATGTTTTATCGGATGATCAAAATATTTTAAAAAAAGAAGATGGCGCTTTTTTAGTCCATTCCACTCCCTGGAGTACATTCCCCAATGGCCCCCGCAAAGCCAGGCTGGGCGGATTATTCATGCTCGAGAAGGCGAGTGAATTTGGCCTTGTTCGAATAAATCCGGTGGATGTACTTACTTTTTTATGGACAGAACATGAGGGGTACACCCTATTCTTGCCGAAGAAATTGAGGGTCGCCGCCTTTGATTTGTTGCGCGAAGCCTGCCGGTCGGTCCCGACTTATCGCATGCGGTTTCCAAAGGATTACATCGACTGGGACGCCGTGGACCGGGCCATGGAGAAGGGGTGACCGGGCGAAACATCGCATGCTCCCGGTTCTATCGCGGCTCGAGCATGCACCCGGCCTTCCGGCCGGGTGACTGGCTGGTTGTCGAGTCCGTTCCCCATGAAAAGATCCGACGAGGAGATATTGTTGTCTTCCAGAGTTCCAACACAAAAAAAGAGCTTTCGTATTCCAAAGATTCCATCACTCCGGATTCCGAGCTCAGTGAAGTGCCTCAATCGGGGGATTACCTAAAAAATGCCCCCATTGAAACACCGGAAGCCGAATCCCCGCTCCTCGTCCATCGGGTTATCGCCGTTCGTCCGGGAGGCCTCGTCACCCGCGGTGACAACAATCCCGCTCCCGATAAGGACTTCGTCTCCCCCGACCGTCTGATCAGCAAGATCGTCTTCCTTGAGCGTCGCGGCCGCCGACTTCGTGTTCGCGGAGGCACAGGAGGTTTTATTCTCGCCTCCTTCCGTCGGTTTATTCGTCAGACTTGGCCTTCTTTTTCTCGAGTCGTCTGCTTCCCCCTCCGGCCGGCCTACCGCCTCCTTCGCCGGAGCGGCATAATCGTCGCAATCTGGAAGCCCCGCCTGACGGCGGTCCGGTTCCGGTCTCCATCGGGTCCGTTCGTGAAATATGTGCGCGGCAGCCGGACTGTCGTGATGTGGTGGCCGGAACGCCGCAGCTTCCGCTGCCGCCGGCCATATGATTTGATCATCAAGCCTCCGGTTTCCAGCTAAGGCTCGCCAAGCTATGGAATCCTCGACCACTTTCGAAATCGCCCGTAAGGCCGCTCGAAGATTCCCTCTTCTGCCCCGCACCGTAGCCCTCGTCTGGAGCGCGGCGCCGGGATGGAACCTGGCCTGGCTGCTCCTCCTGTCCGTCCAGAGCATGATCCCGGTCGGACAGGTCCACCTCACGCGCGTCCTGGTCAACGGCCTGGCGGCAGCAATAGGAAAGGGGCTTGCCTGGGAAAATGCGCGGGCGCCGCTATTCGCGGCAGGGCTAATGGGCGGCCTCTTTGTCCTCGGCCAGGGGCTTCAGAGCCTGGCCGGCTGGGTCTCCGTGGTCCAGAGCGAGACCGTCCGCGACAAGCTCTCGCTGCGACTTCATGACCAGTCCATCGCCATCGATTACCGCCATTTTGATGACCCGGATTTCTACGACCGGCTCTACCGGGCCCGGGCCGGCGGCGCCGAGCTTCCCCTGGCGCAGGTCGCAAACTTGGGGAGTCTTTTCCAGAGCGCGCTGACTCTTATCGCTATGGCGGCGGTCCTGCTCCGCTACGGCCTGTGGGTTCCGGTGGCGCTCCTCGTCGGCACAATCCCAACTCTTTTCATCACCATGCACAACAGCCGAAGGCTGTACCGTTGGGCGCGGGAATCCACGCCGCGCCAGCGCCGCATCTGGTATTACGACTGGCTGCTCACGGCCCGGGAGAACGCCGCGGAGTTGAGGCACTTCGGCCTGGGAGAGTTCTGGAAATCGGCATACCAGACGGAGCGCGGCAAGCTCCCCGCTGAGCGGATCTCGATTGCGCGGCGGCATGCGGCCGGGCAGTTCGCCGCCGGGGTGATGGGACTTCTCGCGGCGGGAGGAGCGTTGTTGTGGACGGGAAGCCGGGTCCT
>JAPKZH010000549.1 GCA_026393905.1 Candidatus Aminicenantota bacterium | reverse complement strand
ATACCAGCGCCAGGCGTCGTTGAAGATCTGGTTCCATTCTTTCTGCAAATCCACTAGATACGTCAACCCCGACACGTTGAGCCTGTCGCCGCTCGCTTTGGATTGATAGGCCTTGTCCACAGAGGTCGTCAGGAGATCGCCTTCCCTCTGGATGATGAGCTGTTCGCCATTCGCGGATACATCATAGTCGCGGATCCTGTCGGTCAGGACGGCCGCTTTCTTATCGGTCATGTCGAAAATGTGCAGCCTCCACTTCGTGGCGCCGCGGGGCTTGAAGATCTCCTCGTATTCGTCCTCCGTGAACTGCTCCACCGAACACCAAACCGCCTTGCCCTTTCCCGCCTTGAGATAAAAATAGTTGCCGGCAGACACGGGAAGGGGATACGTCCGCTTCTGAAGGCCTTCGATGTCGATGCGGAACGGCTCGGGCTCGCCTTTCTTCTCGACTTTCTCGGCGGGCGCGGCGTCGATAAAGGGAGGCTTTTCGCCGTCGCGAAGCTGGACGACCATGACCTGCTGAGGCGTGTTGATGACATGGTTGTCTTCGTAAAAATCCATGACGATGTTGAAATTACGGCTCGACAGGTAATACAGATACTTGCCGTTGGCGTCGAAACAAGGATTGAGGTTGTCGTAAAAATCATCGGTCACGGCATACCGCTTGCCCTGCTCCATGTTGTACAGGAAGATCTGGTTGTTGCGGTTGGACTGAACGAAGCTGTAGCAGATCCATTTGCCGTCCGGGGACCAGTTGTAATCGCTGACCTCCCAGAAGAACTCGTCGTTCTTCATCTGGCTGGATTCATCGATCTTCATGAGCTTTTTTGTGGCGATGTCCACATAAAAGACGGCGAAATCCTTGTTACCGAACAAGATTTTCTTTCCGTCGGGCGACCAGAGCAGATGATAGACGAGTCGGTCGAGGCTCGTGGTCAGCTGAGTCCACTCGCCGCCCTCGACTTTCTGAGTGTAAAGCTGAAAATCGCCGGTCTTGTCCGAAAAGAAAGCGATCGTTTTTGCGTCGGGGGAGAGGGCCGGATACATTTCGCGTGTGCCGGGAGTGTTGGAAAGATTGTTGGCCGGTTCCTTGCCCGTCGGCACCGTGAACATATCTCCGCGCGCTTCGAGAACCGCCATTTTTCCGTCATTCGAGATGTTGAAGGAATGGATGTAATCCCTGGGATTGATGATCTTGTTGCGGAGGGCCCAGCGGTCGGACGGAACCATGACCTGGATCTTCTTGGACTGGTTCGTCTTGACGTCGAGAACATGAATATATCCATTCTGGACATAGACGATATTCTGTCTGTCGGTGGCCGGCATCATGACGTCAAAATCTTCGTATTTCGTGATCGGCTTGACTTCCTTGGTGGCCAGGTTCTGGGCGTAGACATTGGCGATCCCGTTGGTCCGGTCCGAGACAAAATACATCAGGTCGCCGATCCACATCGGGTAGCTGTTCTTCCCGACATAATCCGAGACCGGCCCGAATTTCTTCGTCTCGAATTCGTACATCCAGATATCCATGTACTGGCCGCCTTTGTAGCGCTTCCAGTAGTATTCTTCATTGCCTTTGCGGCAGTAGAGGATCTTCTTTCCGTCGGGAGAAAAGCTGCAGAGGACGCCGCGGTCGAGAGGAAACCGTTCGGGCGCCGAACCGTTCTTCCTCACGAAATAAAGGTTGGGGTCGCGGCCGACGGCGTTTTCGAACATGGACCGATAGACGATTTTTTCCCCGTCCGGTGTCCAGCCGAGAACCTGGGCCGCGCCGGGATTATGGGTAAGCCTTTTGGGCTCGCCGCCGTCGGCCGGCATGAGATAGACGGCCGAGGCGCCGTCGTAGCTGGCCGTGAAGGCGATCCATTTACCGTCCGGGGAGAATTTCGCGTAGGATTCCACGCCGGGAAAAGTCGTGATCCGGGACGCGGTCCCTACCTGGGCGCCGACGAGCCAAAGGTCGCCTTCGTAGGTCAAAACGATCTTATCCTTGGAAATGCTGGGATAGCGCATGAAGCGGCCTTCTTCGACGGCCAAAGCGAATGAGGCCAGGAAAACAAACATGGCCAAGCAGGTGAAAATTTTCCTCGCGTTCATAGGTCTGCCTCCTGATGATCAAAATCCCAATTCTTTGATGATGTGCGTGGCGCCCGAGAATTTCTCGGTCACGAACAGCACCCAGCGGATGTCAACGGAGATCGAGCGCTGCAGCTCGGGAATGATGTAATAGTCGCCGATGACGCTTTCGTAGGTCATATCGAAGATGATCCCGACCTGCTCGCCCTTGGCGTTGAGGGTGGCCGAACCCGAGTTGCCGCCCGTGACGTTGGTCGTGTTGAGGAAGCAGGTGGGAACCTCTTTGAGCCGAGGGTCCATGTAGCGGCCGAAATCCTTCGCGGCATAGAGCTTCTTGATCTTGTCGGGCACGATGAAGGGGAACGTCCCGGTCTCTTTTTCGAGGACGCCCTTGAGGGTTGTCTGGGGCTCGTAATAGACGGCGTCCTTTGGGGTATAGCCCCGGACCGGGCCGTATGTGAAGCGGAGCGTGCCGTTGGCATCGGGAGCGAACGTTCCTCCCTTTTGGGAGAGCACCGCCTCTTCATAAGACTTCTTGAGGTCTGCGCGTTCCTGCCCCATGGCCTTGCTCTCTTCGCGCATGACCTTGAGTTCTTTTTCTAGCTCTGCCGCCATTCCGATGAGCGAATCTTTTGTTTTGGCTAGGTCAGCCGGCGTCATATCCAGCATTTCCAGCCGCTTTTTGGGATCGGCCAGGACGGTCCCGGCATAGAGGCCATCCACGTAATCGTCGATCGCCTTCTCCGATTTCTTTTGGACCAATACACGTAAGGTCGCCGGGACCTGGCCTTCCGGCAAAGCCAGGAGTTTTTTTAGCGTGTATTTGAAATAAGCGCGGTCGGTGCCGATCTCGTAGCCCCGCTCGGCGAGCTGGATGTTCATTTTGATATACGGCTGGTTGCGGTCCTGGTACTGCGGTTCCCGGTCCTTGTCCGGCTTCTGGCGCTCCTGGACGGTCCGGTAGATAGAATATGCTTGAGAGAGCAGGGTCGAGCCGCTCAATATGGTATTGAGTTGCTGGCTCTTTGCGGAAAACGCCTCGTTTTTCTTGATGAACTGGGCGAGGTCGTCCACGACTCGGCCGTATTTTTTCTGGCGGGCAGGGTCCGCGCTGACCCAATCCAGGAAAGCTTTTTCCTGGGTTTTTTTCTTCTCGATCAGGCCGTACTTCTCCATGCCCTCGAGCTTGCCCTGGAAATTTTTCAGCCCGTTGTACATGCCTTTGACCCGGCCGGCATAGCGGATCTCCACTTCCTTGTTGTCTTTGCCCGCATTCTCGAAGAAGGCGATGGTGTCCTGGATATCCTTGATCCTCTTGGCCATGGCCGTCATGTCCGCCTGCAGCTCGGCCAGGGTGAAGTTTCGATAGGTCACGCCGGGATAGCCCATGACGAAGGTGAAATCCTCGGGCTTGACGCCGTCCAGCGAGATTTTCATCACGGATTTCGGCCGATAGGGGACGTTTGCGGTATTGTAATCGACGCCAAAGCCGTCCGTGGACACATAGGCCCTCAAGAATGAAAAATCGCACGTGTGGCGCGGCCACATCCAGTTGTCCACCTCGCCGCCGAAATTGCCGAGGTCTTGGGGAGGCGCCAGAACCAGGCGAACATCCTTGATCCTTTTGAAAGTGTAGAGATAATATTGGTTGCCGCTGTACATGGATGCGATCGTGCAGCGGAGGTCTTTCCCGGCTTTCTCGGCCTGGGCGATGAGCTCTTTAGTGATCTTCTCGAGGGCATCATACTTCTGTCGGGGGGTCATTCCCGGTTTCAAGACGGCCAGGACCTTGGGCGTGATTTCCTCGTATCCAAGCAGGACGTCGGCCGTATAGCCCTGGGCGGGGATTTCCTGGTCGCGGGTCATCGCCAGGAAGCCTTTCTGGATATAGTCTTTTTCCTTGCTCGATGCCCTCTGGATGGCGCCGAAGGCCACGTGGTGGTTGGTCAGGATGAGACCGTCGGCGCTGACGAACTCGCCGGTGCCGCCGCCCAGGTTGACCACGGCGCTCATGAGGCCCGTGCCGTCTTTCTTGTAAAGGTCGTCGGGATTCATGAGCAGGCCGAGGGCTTTGAGATTCAGGCCTTTCATCTGGTGGGGCATCCACATGCCCTCGTCGGCAAAGGCCAGAAAGGCCAGGCCGATGCTTAAAAATAGGATACAGAGCTTACGAAGGGATGATTTCATCGATTCCTCCTGAAATAGAAGTGATCAATCC
>JAPKZH010000399.1 GCA_026393905.1 Candidatus Aminicenantota bacterium | reverse complement strand
GGAGACGACGAGGGCCAGATAGTTTTTCCAGACTGAGTTCCAATACCCTTTTTTGGCCGGGGCGGTCCCTTTTTCGGTCAAGGTCAGGGCCTTTTTGGTTTTTGCATTTTCCAGGTCCACCTTGACTTCATAGCCCGTTCTCCCTTGCCAGTTCCACCGGATTTTGACGGCGAACGGTTGATCGCCGTTGATTTCAGGACTTGCCGTTTCCCTGCCGTTTTGAAAGACCAAGAAATCCCGGGCCCGTGACCCGTTGACCGTAACCCGGCTGACGGACCAGGTATCCTGACCGACCGGCGGATTGTTCGAAAATGCGGCCTTGATGTAATACCAAGCCTCTCCGGCGATGGGATAGCCATGCTCCATTGGGAGAGGGAACCGCTCGTCAAATCCTCGGGCCGCGCCCACGAATAAAATGAGCGAGAATAAGATGCATAGATTTCTTTGGTTCTTCATTGGACCTCCCAATCGATTTTATGGATGATTTTGGACAGAACAATCGCCGAAACCGTTCCACCCGCTAAGTAGAGGAGGCCGGCAACCCAGCGCAGGAAGAGAATCTCGCCGATCCCCAGCAGGAAAAAGAGAATCACCAACACACCGCAGATCCAACCCAGGAAGGGGTGCCCTTTGAGCTTGTAGGATTCACTGTTGAGGGCGGCGATCGGCGCCCAAAACCCGCCGGGCTTCACTTTTTTGTAGAAAGACAGAAGTTTTTCCCGGCTGTCGGGCGGCGTCAAAAAAGTCACGACGATCCAGACGATGGTTGTGAAGGCGACAATCAAGAGGATGTTTACGGCCCATGGATCGACGTTAAATCCGAGGTTTTGGAGTTTCTTGGACAGGCTGGTGATAAGAATCGAATCGGGGAAGATCTTCAAATAGACGGCCATCAGCCCGGACGCTGTGATCGCCGAAATTTCAGACCAGGCATTGATCCGCCACCAGTACCAGCGCAGGAGGAGGACAAGCCCGATGCCGCCCGACAACTCCATGATCAGGGCCCAGCCCATTTTGACGCTTCCCAAGATGAAAGAAAAACCCGTCCCCAGGATAGCCACGAAGACGACCAGCAGCCTCGAAACCAAGACATAATGTTTTTCCGTGGCGGCCTTGTTCAGGAAAGGCTTATAAAAATCGTTGAGCAGGTAGGAACCGGCCAGGTTGAGGACCGATTCGATTGTCGACATGTAAGCGGCGAACAGCGAAGCGATCATCAGCCCCATGATCCCTTTCGGAAGAATGGCCAGCATCCGCGGGTAGGCGGCTTCGACGTTGGCCGCGTTTCCAGCCGAGAGTTCGGGGAAAACGACCATGGCGCAGAGGGCGGTTATGATCCAGGGCCAGGGCCTGATGACATAATGGGCGATATTGAACCACAGCGTTCCGCTGACAGCATGCTTGGGGTTGCGGGCCGCCAGCATCCGCTGGGCCACCCAGCCGCCGCCTCCGGG
Source organism: Candidatus Aminicenantota bacterium (assembly GCA_026393905.1). GTDB lineage: Bacteria > Acidobacteriota > Aminicenantia > Aminicenantales > UBA4085 > JAPKZH01. The sequence goes on along the minus strand of JAPKZH010000399.1, from coordinate 2,217 downwards.
CTCGGCGCCCGGATAATAGACCGCCCACCACTGGACGAACAATGCGACAAAAAAGGCCAGCGGAAGGGCTTGGCCGAGGGATGGGAATACGGACAGATAATTCTTGCCGGTCTGCTGGGAAATGGACTGAATGGCTGCTAAAAGCGCCTTGATTCCGCCGACTTTTTCGACCGAGACGACGGACAGAAGAATGGCCCCGAGCATGGCGATAGCAAAGAGGAGCATGTCCGTGGCGACCACTCCCCATAGGCCGGAGAGAGCCGTGTAAAAAATCGTGATCAGGATGCAGATGCCCAGCGCTTGCAGGCCGCTCGTCTTGAAAACGACCTGGATGATTTTGACCATGGCCAGGGTGACCCAGCCGAAGATGATGCACGAGGCCGGGATGCCCAGGTAGAGGGCTTTGAACCCGCGCAAAAATCTGGCGGAAGCTCCGGAATAACGGATGTCGATGAATTCCACTTCAGTCAGGACGGCCGCCCTCCGCCAGAGATGGGCGAAGAAAAAAACCGTCAGGCTGCCGCCGAACATAAACGTCCACCAGAACCAGTTGCCGGAAATGCCGTCCTTGATCACAATGCCGGCCACCGCCAGGGGAGTGTCCGAGGAGAATGTCGTCGCCACCATGGACGTCCCGAGAAGCCACCAGGGGAGGCTGCGGCCGCTGACGAAATATTCCGAGATGCTTTTGCCCGCCTTGCCCGAATAATAGACGCCGATTCCGATCGACAGGATGAAATACCAGATGAGAAAGATCCAATCGACGGCAGCCAGGTTCATTGCTTCGCCCTGTAAATCAAGGTGCCGATGAGAAAAAAAACGAGCGAGCACAGAAACACCGCGATTTTTTGAGCCGTGGTCCGACAGTAGAGAAACACGGAAGCCAGGAGCGGAACTCCTATGCCCCAAAACCCTAGGGCCATCGGAAGATACTCTTTTTTTGCTTTCGCCATTGCCTCATCCGCCTGAGATGGTTTTGTCATAATCCTTCATGGCCTGCCTCTCTCGAAAGAGGCGATGGCGGGATTATGAGACCTTTTTAAACCGAAGCTTCGGACTCTCGAAAACTTCGGGATTGACGACATATCGAGGAGGCTTTCCCAACAGGAAGCCCCTGACGTCATCCATGATCATATGCCGGATGTCCCAACCGCCCTCCTCGCTGTACCAGGCGATATGAGGGCTGACCACGACGTTGTCCATGTGGAGAAGCTCGAGGTCAGGCTCGGGCGGTTCTTTTTCGAAGACGTCCAGGCCCGCCCCGGAAAGAGTCCCTTCTTTCAAGGCCTGGATCAGGTCGGCCGTCTTGACGACGGGACCCCGTGCCGTGTTGATGACCACGGCAGACCTTTTCATGCGGGAAAAAGCTTCCCGGTTGAACATGCCCCGGGTTTCCTCGGTGACCGGAACATGGATCGTAACGATATCGGACTTTTTAAGAAGCTCCTCGAAACGGGTGTTTGTGACGCCCAACGCATCCAGTCTTTCTAAGGAAAGATAAGGGTCGCAGACGAGAACCTCCAGGCCGAAGCCTTTCATTTTTTTGAAAACGCGGCTTCCGATATTTCCGCAGCCGACGATGCCGAGGGTTTTTCCCGACAGCCGGCAAAGGGGAGCGATCTCTTGGGAACTCCACTGCCGGCTCTCGACCCAGCGTTTGAGGAGCTTGTTCTGGAAATTCTTCTTCTTGTAGGTTTCCAGGATCAGCAGGACGGCATGCTCGGCGACATCTTCGCTCGAGGCCGTGGCCTCGTTGGCAAAAACGATTCCGTGGGCGGTCGCCGCAGCCACGTCGACATTTGGCCTCGTTGGCAAAAACGATTCCGTGGGCGGTCGCCGCAGCCACGTCGACATTGTCGTAGCCGATGCCGTGCCGGAGGATGAGCTTGGCCGACGGAAGCCCCCCGATGACCTCGGCCGTAAACCGGGCCATATTGACGACCACGATATCGGCGTCCTTAACCTGCTTGATGATTTCCCCAGGAGGGGCGTCTTTGAGCTGGTAATAGGCAAAATGGATGCCCAGTCTCCGGCATTCCTCCTCTTCCCAGTGGAGATCGGGCTCGATGTAATCCGTGATTTTAAACGTAATTTTTTGGGCCACGCGTCTTTGTCAAAATATTAGATAAGATATCGTGGGAAATGTCAAACCACGGTTTTAACCCAAATTTGCTGATAGGGACAGATCATTAACCAAAAGTGCTTTGTTTTCCATTG
>JAPKZH010000433.1 GCA_026393905.1 Candidatus Aminicenantota bacterium | reverse complement strand
CGTACCACCGAGAAAATCGCTTCTTCCGTAGGCCCAATGAAACCCCGCCTTTTCATCCTCCAGAACGTTGCCCGTCACAACGGCCCGGTCGTTACAGCCGATAGCCACTTCCGCAATATGGCGAAGGGCTCTCTCGGCATTAAATTCCCTGCGTTTCCTCTCCGCAATCGGACCGTCTCCTATGATTCCGACGATCTGATTGGCCTTTACCACGAAAACTACCATTTCGCCATCAATGACTGCGGGGATCTCGCCCTCCGTTTGGCTGTTTTCCTTCTCGTTGGGACAGACGGCGACTTCCCCGGCAGGAAGATTCGCAAAGCGTTCCATATAGTAGCGGGTACCGGGAGGCAGCGAGCCGGTATCCTGAAGAACTCGCTTATGATCTGATATATCAAAATGACAGGCGTGGCCAGTTGAAAAGGTTACCTCGATACCGTCAGAACCCTCAAAAAGGGGCGCCAGTCTGGCGCAGGTCGCGGCGACCTTCTTGTAATCAGCCGAGAGCGCCGTTTCTTCCATGGACCTTCTTACCGTTGGAAGGCTCGCCGCCCGCAGATTCACATACTGCTTTACGAATCCAATAAGTGGAGCCGATGCGGAAAACTCGGGCATTGAGATTATAATTGTCGAACCCCTGATAATGTCTTCGAGTCTGGTCTGTTGCCATTTCCACGTCCCATTTTCAGGCATGTTTGCATTATGCGAACCAGTCGCCTTATAGGTGACGATTGGATTGACGCTTATCCCGTACTTCCGGGAGAATGCTTCAATCTGTTTGTGCCAATCCTCTGCCATGTGACGACGATCCAGCCACTCTTGATTATCCTGAATATCGCCATGAGGCAGATCATACATGACGGTGACCACCTCACCCGGCCGGGGCGCGAAGATGTCGCGAAACAGCTTTTCAAGATCGAATGCCATAACGATCCTCGCAATGATGATTTGTGCTAGAAATCAGATATACCTCCCGCATTCCACCGGCGCCGATCTTCTCGATGATGCGGTAGTGTGAAACCATCGTGCCGTTAGTCAAGGGCACGTAGGTTCTGGTTCTGTCGTCGTCAGACTGCATTTATCTGTCTCTGCCCTCCAAAATCATTAACCTTTTGGCTTCAGAAATTCAATGAAAGGCGGGTAGTCCCACAATGACTCGAGGTCAAAATCCTTATGTACGCCTATGCCAAGTTCGCTTCCTTGCAGAAAACTCTCCTTAAGCAAAGCAACAGCTTGCTCCTTGTCTCCGAGAATTGCAGCGATACAGGCGCGTTGATATGTGTTGACGCCAAACAAGTACGGCATCTTTAAATTCTTCAGCCACTCCGAGACCTCCATCGCCCTTGATCGGTCACCTTGACGTGCCGCTATGATGCCAAGGACGCTCTCATAACCCCAGCCGGCCGCCGAGTCCTTAGGAAACTTCTTGACGGCTTCCTCGTAAACGATTTTGGCCTTGTCCCAGCGGCGAGCCTGGTTGAGGGTCCCTGCGTATGATCCCCGGAGCGAATCCAGTTTCTCAAGTGGTTGGCTCTCATACCAGCGGATCGCCTCGTCCAGCAGCGTCATCGCTTGGTCCTCGTGACCGTGTGCCCGCAATTCCTCCGCCGCAATACGTCTGACATAGGCTGGCGTACTGATTTCCATGAGAGTGGTCTGTTCTCCGATAAGTTCTCGCAGCTCGTCCATTCGTCCCATGGCAGCCAGCGCGTAAAGTTCACTATAGTAAGGGGAAGATGATGTCGGAAAACGGCGGCGGCCCTCTCTGGCCGACTCTAACTCCTTTTCATGTTCGCCCAAAAGGTGATATGCCTCGGCGATAAATGTCCAGGAGAAGTCCCACGGATTCCGCGCGCCAAGTCCTTTTAATGCTTCAATGCATTCTCTAGGACGATTATTCGCGAGAGCAATTATACCCCATTCAACAACCCAAATGGACCAGGGCGCCAATTTTCCGGCCTGCCGCATGGCTGAAAGAGCTTGAGCCAGATTGCCGGACAACAATCCATTCAGTTCGTCAAGAGATAAGAGCTGAAGACGCCCTAAGGAAGCGCGGCGTTGACTCAGAAAACGGACCAGAGAATCCGCCTGATCATACTGCGAAAGGTTAAAATAAGCACAGCACTTGAAAAAAAGCGCCGGCATGAATGAAGTGTCAAGGTTGTAAGCGCGGCTGAAAGGCTCTAAACATGCACCATAGTCCCCTTTCAACAAGAATAGATCGGCCCCTCGAATATACTCTTGGTAGGCTTCATATTTGGGAATATGCGGCCCCAACGACCCCAGTTCTTGCATCTTGTAGTCTAATTCCAAAGCCAGGGCACCGAGCGTCTGTTGACGCACTGCCTCTACTCCGACCATCACGCTTCCGGTAGACGCATAAATAGGTTGGATGGCCTGCAAGAGGCTTCCGTCTGCTTTCATCACTTGTGCCTGAAACTGAATCGAATCCCCGATTTTATAATAGGATCCGATAACAAGCAGGGTTGCACCGGTGGCATCGACCACGGAACGAACACCCTTGCTTGCATCGAGATCAGACAACATCTCCGGAAGAACAACTTCTGCCAGTCCCGTTTGCAATAAGCCCTGCGTCGTCCAATCGGCTACCATCTTTCCCAGCGGATCAAGTGACGGATCGCCGGTCTGATTCTTGAACGGCACCACGACTACGCGCTTGGTAGTGGTCTTCGCTTCCTCAGACGACTTGATTATGATTCTCCATGGTCTGAACACCAGGACAGCAACAAGCACACCGAATACTATAAGGGAGGGGACCAAGAAACGATGTCTCCGAATAGGCACGGAAGATGCGGTAGATACGGCCGATATCAGGCGTTTGAGGTCCGCCGACAATTCATCCGCATGCTGGTAGCGAAGATTCTTGTCCTTGGAAAGCGCCTTATCTACAATTCTCTGGAGCTCATCCGGCACACCGTTCTTGTACCGCGCCAGAGGCTCAGGAATCGCTTCGACGACATTCTTGATCGTCGCAATCTCGGATTCGGCTTTGAATGGGGATCTGCCTGTAATCATCTCATAAAGGACAACACCAAAGGAAAACAGGTCTGAGCGGGCGTCGACTTCTTCGCCACGCGCCTGTTCTGGCGACATGTACCCGATTGTGCCAAGGGTGGAGCCGGTCTTCGTGAGGTGCTCGCTTCCATGAACTGAAGCCAACCCAAAATCGACGATCTTTGCCCGACCGTCCTGGTCGATGAGAATATTGGACGGCTTGATGTCGCGATGGACTATACCCGCCGAATGTGCTTTAGCCAGTCCCTCGCAGATCTGAATCGCGAGTTCGATGATTCGGCTGAGCGGAAGTTCTTTGCCTTTGCCGACTTCACGAAGAGTCTGTCCTTCCACATTCTCCATAGCAAAGAACGGCCGTCCGTTGAATTCGCTGACTTCGTAGATCGTCACAATGTTCGGATGATTCAACTTTGCCGCCGCCTGTGCTTCCCGCTTGAATCGGGCGCGGCAATCGGCATCCTGGCATAAATGCGGAGGAAGAAACTTGAGCGCCACCTTGCGATTGAGTTCGATATCCTCGGCCAGGTAGACTTCTCCCATCCCGCCGGCGCCGATTTTCTCGACGATCCGGTAGTGCCCGATTATGCTGCCGTGTGCGAGTTGAACATGCGATCGGGTTATGTCGTTTCCATCTGATTTTTCCATCACTCGTGCTCCGTTCCCGTAACCGGCAATCCAATAGATCTGCGTA
>JAPKZH010000100.1 GCA_026393905.1 Candidatus Aminicenantota bacterium | reverse complement strand
GAGAACGGGAACGGATTTCTCGCCGCCGATGACCCGCAGCTGGCGGCAGACGGCCATCTTGGCGACCGAGGTCGCTTGGGAATCGAGAAACGCCAGGAGTTTCTCTTCGCAGGCCAGCCTTGCCTCAGGCGCGTCCTTATTGGCGAGGACATAGTTACGCAGGCTCCAAAACGCTTCCGAATTCAACCCGCCTTCGTATGTGGCCAACCGCTTGAGAATGTCGTCGAGATACTGTGGGGCTGTAGTTTTCGTGCCTTGCCCGCCGGATTGAACGGCCCGCATCGGCAGCGGAACTAAGAAGAGGGCCAGGGCCGCGATGGCGATTGTTTTGATTCCTTTTGTCCGCATGTTCGTACCTCTATTCCGGAAGCTGCCAGGGCTTGCGGTAAGAGCGGCTGAGCAGACGCGTGGCTTCCGGATCGTCGCTGATCGTTTCCGTGGCCGGGTCCCAACGGATCTTCCGGCCCGTTTCGATGGCAATGACGCCGAGATGGCCGACGCTTGCCGACCTGTGGGCGACCTCGCAGGGCGTGATCGTCAGCGCCCTGGATTTGACGCAGTCAAGGAAATTCCGGTAGTGGTCCCGGCTCTTGTAGAGGCGGATCTCATTGGGGCCGATGACTTCGTTGACGAGATTGGCAGGCTGTGTCTCGAACGCGCCGCGGTCGACCCAGATCCAGCCGTATTCGCCGATCCATTTCGTGCCGCCTTGAATTTCGGGGTAGCCGCCGGCGAGAATGATGGGTGTTCCGTCGGCATACTTGGCCTCTACCCAGTATCGAAGAGCGCTGTTGTAGATCCCGGTTGTCAGAAATACGCCCTGCCCCTGGATTTCGACAGGGCCGGTGTAGTCAAACCCGAGTCCCCAGTGGGCGATGTCCAGGTGATGGCCGATCCAGTCCATCAGTTGGCCGCCGCCGAAATCCATGTTCCAGCGCCAATTCATATGGACGCGGGCTTTACAGTAGGGGTTATAGGGGGACGGGCCGACCCAAAAATCATAATCCAGTTCAGGGGGAGGCGACTCGATGTCCCATTCCCCGAATGTCCCGGCGAAATCGTGATGCCCCTCGGGCAACCCGACCTCAACTCTGAGGATTTTTCCGATCCGGCCGTTGCGGACGAGCTCGCAGGCCTGGTGAAAATTGGCGACCGAGCGCTGCCAGCTTCCGGTCTGCCAGACACGGCCGTAGCGCTTCATGGCATCGCACAGGGCACGGCCTTCGGCCAGGCTGTGGGTGAGAGGCTTTTCGCCGTAGACGTCAAAGCCGGCCCGGGCCGCGGCGATGGACAGGATGGCGTGCCAGTGGTCGGGCACGGCGATGGACACGGCATCGAGGTCTTTGCGCGCGTAGAGCTCGCGGAAATCATGATAGGTGGCGCACTGGACTTCGTCCTTTTCCAGGAATGCCTGCATGTTGGGAATGCCCATCATGCCGAAGCCGATTCCGGCCATGACGATGCGATTGCTGGGGGCGACGGCGCCCGATTTCCCCAGCGCCGAGGCCCGGACGATCGTCGGAAACCCTGCGATCCCGGCGATCGCGGCCGGAATAGTCTTCAAGAAATCCCTGCGTCGGATTTTAGCGGATTTTTTGGCCATATTCTCACCTGCCTTTTAACGACCGGGGTCAAAGCTACACATTTGACAAATTGCGATCGGAGTGAAACATCAACATTCAATGTTTAAGCTTCTGCATAATTTTGTTTCCCGATAATAATCCATGAACATATTATTTGCCGAAAAAAAATATTGAAAATGAAGTGTGCATCCCTCTTCATAAAGCTCCTCGTGATGACTTAATCGGCTGTTTCTCAACGGGCAGCGTCCCGAAATTAATCTTTTGTCAAATGTGAAATGTGTAGCT
>JAPKZH010000326.1 GCA_026393905.1 Candidatus Aminicenantota bacterium | reverse complement strand
GGCCCGCTTCCAGAACTGCTACGGCCCCGAAGGCACTTGGCAGGGCGGGCGGGAAAAGGCGCCGGCTGCGCTCTGCCGGAAGGTCGCCGAAGCCGAGGACGGCGGCACGATCGAAGTCTGGGGCGACGTGACGGCCACCCGCGCCTTCACGTATATCGACGACCTGGTCGAGGGGATCCGTCTGCTCATGAATTCCGGCCTCGAAGACGGGGTCAACATCGGCCGGCAGGAATACGTGACGGTCGATCAGCTGGCTATGACGGTTGTCGAAATTTCAGGGAAGACCATTCACTTTAAGCACGTCCAAGGGCCGGTCGGAGTCAAAGCCCGGAATTTCCGGAACGACCGGATCACGTCCATCGGCTGGACATCGCGATTCTCCCTGCGGGACGGCTTGTCTCGGACCTATCCATGGATCAAGGCCCAAGTAGCCGCCGCCAAACAAAAATAAGTGAACAACCGATCTTGGAATTATCTCATCGTCACAGCCTCCCATGAAGACCAGGCCTCTGCTTATCAAGGCCAGCTCGATATCCGGAAAAGCTTGGGGCTTGTCCCTCAGGCCGACAAAATCCTGGCCATCGCCGACCCCGGAGGGATGCGCGTCGGAAGCGGCGGCAGCACGATCTTCTGCCTGCTCAAAATTCTCAGCCGCGAGCTGGCCGGATCGCCGCGCCTTATGGCGGAACCGTCTGCGTGGCTGGGCGTGCTCTCCAAACTCCGGATATTGATCGTCCACGCCGGCGGAGACTCTAAAAGAATTCCCGCCTATGGAGCCTGCGGCAAGATTTTCATCCCGGTCCCTGGAGAATCCGACCGGGCGCTGGGAATGACGCTTTTCGATCGGCTGTTGCCGACCTACTTTAGCCTTCCTCCCGGACCGGCGGAACAAGGCCAGGTCGTCGTGGCCACGGGGGATGTGCTCTTGTCGTTTGACGGCCGCAAAGTGCGTTTTTCGCCCGAGGGGATCACGGGCCTGGGCTGCTATGCGGTGCCGGAACTTGCCAAGAATCACGGCGTATTTTGTCCCGACGCCCAAGGAAGGGTCCGGCGTTTTCTCCAGAAGCCGACCCCCGCGGAGCAGGCTGAAAAACAGGGCATTCACCGGCACGGCCAGTCCGTTCTTGATATCGGCGTCATGAATTTAAACCCGTCGGCGGCTGTCCGCTTGATTCAAATTTGCGATATCCGGAAAAGCTCTTCGGGAGAGCTGACTTGGGCCGGCGCCCTCGCCGCTGCCATCGAGACGGCCGGTCTCGATTTTTACCGCGAAATCACCTGCGCCATGGGCACCGAGGCGAATTTCAAGGATTACCTTCACGCCGTGCGGCGGTCCGGCTCGAACCTCGACGAGTCGCTTCTCCGGCATATTTTCGATGCCATGTCCAAGGTGCCCTTTAATGTCTGCATCCTGCCTCAGTGCGGGTTTCTCCACTTTGGGACTTCCCGCCAGTTGATCTACAGCGGCAACGACTTGTTGAGCATGGACTACGGCACTTCGCATTCCAGTTCCTGTCTGAGCATCAACAACGATATGTCCGGGGAAGGGCAGATCGTCGGTTCCAATTCCTGGGTGGAAGGGTGCCGCATTCAATCCCCGCTGACGCTGGCCGGAGAGAATGTCGTCATCGGTATCGACGTCGAAGCCCCGCTTTCCATCCCGGCCCAATCGGTTGTGGATGTCTTGAAAGGGAAAGAAGGAGCGGGACGCGATATCTGGTTTGTCCGCTGCTATGGAATTGATGATGTCTTCCATCGAACAATTGCGGAGGGCGCGCGCTTGTGCCGCCTCCCCATCCCTGAATGGCTCAAAGTGATGGACGCTGCGGAAGACGATATATGGGATCCGAAAATTCCGCCGGCGGAACGGCAGGCCTGGCAAGCCCGGATTTTTCCGGCGGTCTCGAAACCGCAGCATTACCGGGATTGGCTCTGGATGCTTGCCCCGGACAGCGCCACTCCGGCCCAAAAAAAAGCCTGGAAGGCCGCTCGACGGCACAGTTTCTCGGAGATGGCCGGCCTGGCATCGATCAAGGATTTCTATTCCCGAAGGCTTCGCAACAGGTTTGAGGACATGCGGCGGTCGCTGCGGCGGCTGTTTCGCCATCAAAGCGGATTTTCCGCTTCCGAGCTCGCCTTCATTTTCCAGGCCCTGGGCTCTGAAGATTCGGCCCGATGGATTGTCCAAGTTATCAGGGAGACACGTGCTTTTTTCGGGGATGAGAAGCCCGGGGCGGGAGCGGGATTAGAACAACTGGAATTGTCGAGAATTCTCCATACGCTGGGCTCGGCAATATTAAAATTCAAGCCAGAAGATGCCCGGGGCCGGGATGATCTGCTGCGCCGAGTGGGCGAACAGATCTCGGAAAAAGAAAAAAAATGGCTTGATTCATTGGGCCTTGAGTCCGGCCTTTTCCGGAATGCAGCGAGCTGGGCTCGGGCGGCCCAGGAAGCAGCGTTCGAAAACGTCAGCCGGACGATCGTTTTCAGCAAGGACAGGCCGCAAGATTTTCCTAAAAACGCTCTGCGGACGGATGAGATCATCTGGGGCCGCGCCCCGGCCCGCCTGGACCTAGGGGGAGGCTGGTCGGACACCCCTCCGTATTCCCTCGAGCACGGCGGCTGCGTCATCAATGCCGCCGTGAATCTCAACGGGCAGCCGCCGATCCATGTTTATGCCCGGGTCATCGATAAGCCCGAAATCCGCATCAGTTCCATCGATCTTGGAGCCCAGATCACGATCCGGGATATGGATGAGCTCCTGGATTACCGGAAGCCGACAAGTCAATTCGGCCTGGCCAAAGCCACGCTGGCGCTGGCCGGTTTCTCCCGCGATGCCGCCAAATGGCCGCGTGGCATGAACACTCTCGAAGAGATGATGATACGTTTCGGCGGCGGAATCGAGCTGACCACCTTGGCGGCCATCCCGAGCGGCAGCGGTCTCGGGACATCCAGCATCATGGGAGCCGTGCTGATGGCCGTTGTCCACCGCCTGATCGGGAGGGATCTCTCGGCACGGCAGCTTTTTTATAACGTGCTGAGGCTCGAGCAGGAATTGACGACCGGCGGCGGCTGGCAGGACCAGGTGGGAGGGGCGGTCGGCGGCGTAAAGATGATCACCACTGAAGCGGGGATCGTCCCGGATACGCGGATCCACTATGTCCCGCAGGACGTCCTCGACCCCAGGCTGAACCACGGCCGGACTCTGCTTTATTATACGGGCATACGACGCCTGGCCAAAAATATCCTGCACTATGTTGTCGGCAATTACCTAGACCGCGACAGGGCCGCCATGGAGACGCTGCGAAAGCTGCACGCATTTCCGCCGGTGATGGTGGAGGCGATGGCCGCCAAGGATATCCGGCGGTTCGGAGAATTGATCGATGTCGCCTGGAATCTGAATAAACGGATCGACCCGGATTCGACGACGGACGTCATCGAGGAGATCCTGGCGCGAATCAAGCCTCACATCTACGGGGCCAAGCTTCTCGGCGCGGGCGGAGGGGGATTTTTGCTGATGGTTTGCCGGACGCAGGAGGATGCGGCGGCGGTCCGTCAACTTCTCAACGAGGCTCCGCCCAATGACCGCGCCCGCTTCTTTGATTTCGACATCAGCGCCGAGGGATTAGCCGTTACGGTCAGCTGACCTCTTCCTTTGTTCTGAGGATTGCTTTGTCTCTTAGATCTAAGAATTTCCTTTTCGCTGGCGATGACAAAATGTGAGCCATTCGAAAGCCGGAGCTTCGCTTTTTGCTCGTCCTTGACAACGATCCGAGCCGAAGATATCATTGTTTTCCTGATGGACGGCCTGGATTATAAGCGCATCGAGAGCGAATATCGAATCTGGCGAAAATTGAATTTTTTATTCCCTCGGAATGAATGGTCATCGGCATGAAGCGTAATAATCCCATGATGAAGATTATAAGGGTATTCATTTACTTAAAGCCGATTGACAAGACAAGGTATGGAAAATGCAAAAGGTGCGGCTCCTGTTGCAAGTTCACCTATGCCTGCCCTTTCTTAATCTATGATAAGAACGAAAAAGCCGTATGCAAAATATATGGAATACGCACTTATGTATGTAGCAAGTACCCTTTGTCCGACAAATATCATGAAACAAGGGACGTTTGTGGGTTCAAATTCAAAAGGAGGAGCGATTTTTCCGGAAGATAATCAGTTTTAATGGCCCTGCTCCACAGGGCTCAACAATCAATGTTCTCCGTTACTTCTTATCCGCTGCCTGAGCGGCCTTG
>JAPKZH010000160.1 GCA_026393905.1 Candidatus Aminicenantota bacterium | reverse complement strand
CGTAACTTTGAACAGACAGCTTCGCAAAGAAGAAAAAATCATAACGTCCACGACGAGCCGGGGTGGCGGGGCTGGCATCTCTACGATTTCCTTGAAAACCAAGGGAAATGTCGATCTGCGGACGACCGATGCTTATAAACTGGAAATTTTCGATCCCGACGGCGTCCTTCTGGGCGATATTTTGCTGACTCAGTTCGTTAACTCGATCCGCATCATCGGCGATAGCCTCTTCCTCATCGACCGCGAGCGCGGCGTCACCGTCTACCAGTATCGAATCGTAGAGAAATGAACGCGAAGCCGACCATAGGGGCGGAAGGAGACGACGACGAATGATACGACATCGGGGAAAAGCCTTGATCATCGGCTTGGGGCTCGCCGTTCTCTTCGCTGCGGCGGCGGCCGCGCCTCAGGCCAAGTGGAAGGGGACGGTCATCAAGGACGGCGATGTCACCGTCATCAAGAACCCCAAGGAGCCGCTCACCAAGACGCCTGTCATCGAGTTCAAGGAAGACCTCTCCCTCGGAGGCCCGGACGCCCAGGGCGATCAGGCCTTCGATATGGTCCGCTCCTTCGTCGTAGACGACGCCGGCACGATCTATGTCCTTGAGCAACGGGCCGCGCACGTCAAGGTCTTCGATGCGTCGGGGAAATACCTTCGGACGATCAGCCGTAAGGGCCAGGGCCCGGGCGAACTCGAATACCCCATGACTCTATCCCTAAACAGGGCGACGGGCGAGCTGGCCGTTCAACAACAAACACGGGGGATCGTCTTTTTCAAGACGGACGGGACGTTCCTCCGCCAGCTTTCCCTCAAGGGCATCCTGGCGGGCCGCGCCCGGCTCGATTCCAGGGGCCAGATCTATGTCATCGACATCATCATGGACGCGGAAAACTCAAGGTACGCGACGAAGAAGCTGGCCCCCGACGGGTCCGTCCTGGCGACGATCAGCGAGACGCCCACTCCGACAGGACCGGGGAATACGACCCTGGCCTTCATCCCCGTCGCCTACTTCCTGCTCGACCGGGACGACCGATTCATCTACGGCTATCCGCAGACCTACGAGATCCAGATCTATGGTCCGGCGGAGGCCAAGGTCGTCCGAAAGATCACGCGGGAGTACGATCCGGTGGCTGTTACCGAAGAGGACAAGGCCGAGCGCAAAAAGGACGTCCCTCCGGGCTACAACCGTGTGCTCGAATTCCCGAAACACCACCCGGCCTTCACGCGATTCTTCCTGAGTGACCTCGGCCACCTCTTCGTCCAGACCTACGAGAAAGCCGACGGCGGCAAGCTCATCCACGATGTCTTCGACGCCGAGAGCCGGTTCTTCGGCCGGATCCCGCTGAGGCCCTCCGGGGTCGAGATCCTCAAGGGCAAGTACTACGCCCTCGAGGAAGACGAGGACGGCTACCAATATGTCAAACGCTACGCCGTGACCTGGAAGGTCCAATGATCGGAATCCGACGAGGGTGAAAGAGATGAGAGTTCAGGCGGCAGGGATCTTCGCCGTCTTGCTCGGCATCGCCGCCTTCGGCCGGGCCCAGATCATCGAAAATCCCGAAAAGCCCCCGGCCCCGAATGCCGGGCGCGTTTTGAAACTTCAAGAAGTCTGGCGGGTTACGGATGCAAGCGGTACTTTCTTTTTTAGGTATCCTAACAAACTCAAGATCGCCGAAGACGGAAGCATTTTTCTCGCCGACCGCGAGGAGTTGCTCAAATTTTCTGTAGAGGGAGTTTTTCTTAAAAATTTTTTTAAAAAAGGACAGGGCCCGGGTGAAATCGGGAGTTCGTTCACCTATATCATCGCCGGCCATGAGCTATATGTGAAAGATTACTCTCAAAGGCGGATCTTTCGAATGGCCCTTAATGGCCGATACATCGATCAACTCAATTTGGAACAGAGCCGGGATAATCTCATCGGGGTCCGGGACGACGGCTATCTTTTCATTCAATCTGTTTGGCCTCCGGCGGAGGAGATGACAGGGAAACTTTTGCCCATCCTTGACACGGTCAAGCTCGTTTCGAAAGATGGAAAAACAGCCAAAGATCTCCATACCTTCCGAACGAGATGGTATATGGCATTGCATGCCCAGACGACATGGGACTTGAACATCGAAGCCCTGAGCGACGATCGAAATCTTCTGTTCGGAAGTCATTCTCGAGAATATCTCATCGAAGTCCTGGAAATCGCCAAAGCTCAAATCGTCGCGAGATTCACCCGGAGATATCGCCGGGTGAGACATACCAAAGAAAAATGGGAGGATGATTTCCGGAAACAACACGGACTGCCTGAGTTCGAATATGAAAGCGATGTGCTCGATCTTCTGGTGAATCGAGATAGACTCTGGATAAAGACATCCACAGCCGAGAAAGAGAAGGGAGACTTCTATGATGTCTTTGATTTCGCTGGGCGTTATCTCGACTGTTTCTGGCTCGGCGCTGGCCGGACACTTCTCGGGGCGAGAGGCGACGAGATTTTCGTTACTGAAAAAAGGGCCGACGAGAGTCTCGTTTTTATCAAATATAAGATTGTTGAATAGCAAGGGGATATATAGAGAATCCGATTCGTCGTGATTAGGATAGGCGATGTAATGGCTATGAGTCTGGAGTCTTATAA
>JAPKZH010000042.1 GCA_026393905.1 Candidatus Aminicenantota bacterium | reverse complement strand
CCGCCGATGAAGACCATTTTTTCGCGGAGGTCCTCATTTACGGCTTCCGTTAGATATCTGTCCCTGAGCATGATTTGATTATAAATCGGGTCCCGTTCGGTGTCAAGAATATTTGCCTGTAGGAAAAATTATTAGCTAATTTTTTCGCCTGGGGGCAAATTTATTTTGTAAAACATCCAATAACTTCTTCTGCTCTATTACAGCGATTCTTCAGATTAGGTATTTTTTGGTTTACAGGAAAAAGGTTGGATTCTTGGAAGGAAATTGGCGATTTTATCGGCCGAAATGAAGGGGCCTGATTTTTTTCCCTTCAGTCCTTGCCTGCCTTTTTGACCGTTCCAGGCCTGCCCCGGACAAACTGAATGCGGACCCGGTCCTGGACCTCTTCTTCGAAGCGAACGGTTTCATACTTGGCCTGGGACAGGTACTTGAGGTGGGCGCGGAGATAGCTCAATCCCTGCATGGACAGGAAATCGAGCCAGGCTCCCCGGGCCGTTTCATCCATGGCTTCCACCGTCTCGTCGACGAACGTGACCTGCGTTCGGGCCGAGAGACGGCTTTCCGTCGAAGAGCGCCTCTTGGCATAAAGATTGACGCCGTCGTAGAGCTCGAGATAGTCGAGATGGGGCTGCCAGCGGGCGGCCCAGCGGATGTAGCGGTCGGTGAATCTTTTATTGGACTCCTTGAGCTTTTCGTTCGACTGCATTTCGGCGATGATGAAACTCTTCAATTCGTCGCCGGCGTCTTTATACTTCTGGTAGAGGGGCAGGCTGAGGGCTCTGTAGAGGACATACCAGCCCCTGGGGATCCAGTAATCGCGGAAAAGATACGGCGAGTAGTTGGAAAACTGCTGGACCCACTCATGAGAGGGATATCCGTGGAGGTTGAGGTAGATATCCGGCTGCCATTTGTTGTTCAGGCCCCTCCTCACCAGGGCTTCCGGAAGGATCGGCCGCGAGCTTCCGCCCATGGAGCCGACATCGATGCCCAGGGAGCTGTAGCGGCCGGCGTGAAGGCTGTGGAACGGCGTCAATTTCTGAAGGTCATAGGCCAGGGCGGCGCCGTCGGGATTTTCCATCGGATGAAAAACGAAGTTGATCTTGTTGATATAATCCTGGTAGGTCTTGTCCGTAGCCAGGAGCTCGGCCAGCTTGAGTATATAGCTTGTCGAGGACACCTCGTTGGCGTGTTGGCGCCCGCTGAGATAGATCGTCGGCTTGGCTGCGATCAGGCGCGGCAGCGAGACATACTTGCCGAGCGGCTTGTAGACCTCGATTACGGGAACATCCCGGCCTTCATAGGATTTTCCTCCGATATATGTCCTGACGGCCGCGAATTGGGCCAGACGGTCGACGGTTTCCTGGACCATCTCCGGGGATAAGATTTTTGTCGTATCGACGATAGCTTCGCCCGGCTTAAGAGGCCTGGGGGCCGGCTTTTCCGCGGGTTCGGCGGCCGTGATGGGAAGGATTTCCTCTTTTTCCATCTCCTTGCATTTCATTTTCAGGGTGAGGTTGTTGAGATTCGGGAAGCTCAAGGCGGTCGGCAGCGAGCCTTTCTCCAGGAGCTCTCTGTAAGAAGCTAGGATATCGAGCAGGGCCAGGTATTCGGTGTCCTTCTCGAACTCAAGCTCGATGACCAGGCTCTCGATTTTTTCTTCAAGCCCGTTGTAGATGAGCGCTGGGACCTGGAGCGTTTTCGGCTTGAGCGAAGGGAAGGCGATCTTGCGACTAAATTCTTCGCGGCCTTTTTCTTTCCATTTGATGATCATCTGGGGCGATGAGGCGGTCCAGTCCTCGAAAGACACTTTGACCTTGGGCCGTTCTCCTTCCGTGGACGGGTGGATCAAGGGAAAGATATTGCCCGGCGCGGAAACGCGCGACGTGTCTTCAGGAAGCTCCTGGTCCTCGATGTCGAGCTCCGTGATGCCCCGGAGAAAATCGAGCGTGTCGAAGTAGATCTCATCGTGGATGGCCTCGAGCGAGCTGATGATCTCTTCATCCAGCCCGATCCGGAAATCCGGCTCGCTGGACCACAGCTCGACAAGCAGCCGCTTGAAATACGGCTGTTTAGAGAAGGTCGGCTCGTTGTTCGTTTTTTTGAGAATGTGGGAATAGACTGGGGCGAGGACTTCGTCCTGGTAGTATTCCCAGATTTTTTCCAGGTCGGATTTGAGCGAAACATCGGTGAGAACTTCTTTTCCCGCCTCGATCTTCAGCCAGCCCGTGGTCAACTTCACTTTTCCCCATTCGGGGACGGGCTTGAGATAGGAGATTTCGCGGATCCGGGGCGAAAAGCTCTGCTGGAGCAGGGGGGCGTTTTTCGCGTCATAGGCCGCAACTTCGTAGGTGGCGCCACCCGGAGGCTTGAGCTCAAAATGGATCTTGTCCAGTGAGAGGTTAAGGTCTCTGGCCATGATCTCGTCCACGGGATAGAGCTCCTGCAGCCAGCGTGCCGGCTCGGCATAGAACCTTTTGGGCTGGCTCAGGTTTTCCTTCTCCTCGGCGAACTTGATGACGATCTGGCCGACGGGCTTGCCTCTGAGCTGCGGCAAAATTCTTTCCTGCAGCCAGAAAAAGCCCTGCTTGTAGGCAGAGAGGACTTCGACCTCGGCCCGCGTTTTTTGGCTTTCCGGAAATAGGGCTTCGACCTGTTTTTTGACTTTCTGCCGGATGTCCGGGGATTCGCTGAGCCCCAGGCTGATCTTGAGTGGCCCGGCCGGGCTTTCCAGGGCTTTCAATTTTTCCTCGATGAGCTTCAGGGCGTCCTCGGCTTCCCAGGAAAAAGCCTGCTCTTTTTCAAAGATTTTCTTGCCGTCATTCAAGAGAAAGCTCTTGACTTCGAGCGATTCTGCTTTGACGGCGGCCGCCAGGCTTTTCTTCACATCCTCCTCGAATTTCGGGTTCGGTCGCGGCAGATAGATCTCGGCCTTGAACGATTCCATGTCTTTGTCCTTGAAATCTTCCAGGATCTTTTTCAAGCCCTGGGCGAGAAAGGCCTCCGCGCTGCCGTGCTCGCCTTTGAAAAACTTTTCCAGGGCCGCTGCGGCGTCGCCGATCTGCGGCCGGCCGTCCTTGTATTCGTCGAGATAGGGAAACGTCTGGTTGAAATAGGCCAGGATTTTTTCCATCCCGATGTTGTCCGCGGCCAGGAAGACCAGGGCGCTGGATTTGTTGAAGGCCTTGGGAATCACCTTGGCCATCCCCCAGGCGTTCTCCAGGGATGGCGCCTTCAATTTTCCGATCCTCTGCAGCTCCTGGGTGAGAATATTGGAACCGATCAGGATGGGCGCGACCAAGGCTTTTTTGTGCTCGATCTCTCTATCGAGATAGACGACGGGAAAAGAGGCCCCGGCCGTTCCGAGCATGAGCCGCGAGGAGATTTGCGAGATTCCCTTGACGTTCGAGCCCTGGGGAATGATCACTTGGGAGTCCAAGGCGTCGATTATTCCGTCTCGATCGATATCGCCATAGACTCCTTTGGCCGTCAAAAGGCTGAGAAGGTCGAACTCCTTCCCGGTCCCATCTGCTCTCGGCGTGTCTTTGAAGGACGGTGTCAGCATCCGTCTTGGAGCGCCCATGCGGGGGATGACAACCTGCATGTTCTTTTTCCCGTAGCGGAGCGAGAAGGTCAATTGGGCGCAGCCCGGGTAGGAAAGAA
>JAPKZH010000462.1 GCA_026393905.1 Candidatus Aminicenantota bacterium | reverse complement strand
CGGTGCGTTTGATGATCTCGTTCTGGAGTTCCGTGCCGCAGTCGACAAAATAATCGCTGTAGCCCGCCACCCGCACGATTAAGTCCCTGTACTTTTCCGGCTGTTTTTGGGCGTCCCGCAGCGTCTCGGCCGTGACGATATTGAGCTGGATATGGTGACCGTCCATTTTAAAGTAGGACCGGACGAGATGGCCCAGGTTCTTGATCCCTTCTTCATCGGCCACCAACTGGGGAGTGAACTTCTGATTAAGGAGTGTCCCGCCCGTCCTGACGTGGTCCATTTTGCCCACCGATTTGAGCACGGCCGTCGGCCCGCGCCGGTCCGCGCCCTGGACGGGAGACACGCCTTCGGATAAGGGCTCGCAGGCCTTCCGGCCGTCGGCGCTCGCGCCGGTGACCCTGCCGAAATAAACATGGACGGTCGTCGGCAGGAGGTTGATCCTGTAGCGGCCGCCCTTAGTGTTGGGCCGGCCGTCGATAGCGCCAAAATAGGCCTCGAAGATGGATTTCATGATGTCGTCGGCATAATCGTCGTCGTTCCCGTATTTCGGAGTCTTGTTCAGCAGACGCTGCCGCAGGCTCTCCTTGCCTTCGAAATTCTTGCCCATCGCCGCGACGAGCTCTTTCATGGCGACATGCTTATGGTCATAAACGTTGTACTTGATCGAGGTCAGGATATCGGTCATCGTGCCCAACCCCACGCCCTGGATGTAGGACGTATTGTACCGGGCGCCGCCGTCGTGGTAATCCATGCCCTTCTTGATGCAATCGTCGATGAGGATCGATAAAAATGGTGACGGCAGGTATTCGGCATACAGCCGCTCGATGATGTTGCTGCCGGCGACCTTGATGTCGACAAAATGCTTGATCTGCTTTTTAAACGCCTCGAACAGCTCCTCGAACGACTTGAATTTCGAGGGGTCGCCCGTTTGAAGGCCGATCGTTTTCCCCGTGCGTGGATCGACGCCGTTGTGCATCGTGATCTCGAAGACTTTGGGCATGTTGAAATAGCCCGTCAGGTTGTAGTTTTCCTTGCCGAAGGCTCCGGCCTCCACGCAGCCGCTGGCGCCGCCGTTGCGCGCATCCTCGACGGATTTGCCCTGCCGGACGAGCTCCTTGACGATCGCATCCGTGTTGAAAATCGAAGGCTGCCCAAAGCCGGTCTTGACGATCTTCAAAGCCCGCCACAGGAAGGAATCCGGGCCTTTGCTCGAGATCTGGACCATGGAACTCGGCTGAAGAATCCGCATCTCTTCGATGACATCCAACATCAGGAACGATAGGTCATTGACGCCGTCGGTCCCGTCTTCCTTTAACCCTCCGACATTGATCAGGGCAAAGTCGGTATAGGTGCCGCTCTCCTCGGCCGTGACGCCGACCTTGGGCGGCGCCGGCTGGTTGTTGAACTTGATCCAGAAACATTCCAGAAGCTCTCTCGCCTTGTTCTTCGTCAGCGTGCCGCTCTTCAGGCCCTTCCTGTAGAACGGCCAGAGGTGTTGGTCCAACCGGCCGGGGTTGAACGAATCCCAGGTGTTGTATTCGGTGATGACTCCAAGATGGACGAACCAGTAGTACTGCAGGGCCTCCCAGAAATCGCGCGGCGCGTGCGCCGGCACCCAGGAACAGATCTCGGCGATCCTTTCAAGCTCCTTCTTGCGCTGGCGATTTTTTTCTTTCTTGGCCAGCTCCCTGGCTTTTTCGGAGTGGCGGTTGCCATAAGCGATCAGGGCGTCGCAACAGACAGCCATGGCCCGCAGTTCCTCGCGCTTCATGAAGGCCGCGGGATCATTGAGAAAGTCGAGTCCGTCAATGGCCTTCTCGATGTCCTTTTTAAAATCGAGCATCCCCTTTTTATAGATCTTATCGTCGAGAACGGTATGCCCCGGTGCGCGCTGCTCCATGAACTCGGTGAAAATACCGGCTTCGTAGGCGTCTATCCATTCTTGCGAGACTTCGCCGAAGATCCGGTCGCGGATCGAGCGTCCTTTCCAGAATGGAATGATCTCGTCCTTATAGAATGTCTTGGTCCTCTCATCGATTTTGAACCAGGTCTTGGGCCGGGTGTCGAGGATCTCCAGGTCCTGGACGCTGTGGCAGGTGATCTCGGGGTAGGTGGGCGTCGCTTTGGGAGCGGGGCCGCGCTCGCCGACGACGAGCTCGCCGTCGTTGATGCAGATTGTTTTATTCTCCAGAATATGCTTGAAGGCCAGGGCATGCTGCATGGGAGCGGACAGCCGGCAGGCCTCGGGGCTTTTATAAAATTCGGTGATCAATTTCGCCCGCTCGGCCGTGATCGTCGGTTTGGCGCTCAGGCTCTGTTCGCGCAGCTCTCTGACTCGTTCGTTCATGGCTCAGCCTCCAATCTTGACGGTGAAACCGGCTTTTGTGAATGACCGCCGGATCTCCTCCATCCTTCGCTCGGACGGAGCTTCATAGATCTTGAAACAGGACGCTTTTCCTAAATTCTTGTATTTTTCGGAGCCGCCTTTGTGGTATTTCAAAAGGCTGACGTTCTTGACCGTCTTAAGCGGCTTGAGAAAATCGATCGTCAGCCGGATGTTCTCTTCGTCATCGTTGACGCCGGCCGCCAGCGGAATACGGATCACGATATTCTTGTGCACACCGGACAGTTTTTTCAGGTTGTCGAGAATGAGCCCGTTCGAGACGCCTGTATATTTTTTATGCTTTTTGGCGTCAATCATTTTCAAATCATAGAGAACGACGTCCGCTTTGCTCGCGGTCTTGGCAAGGATATCCCACGGAGCAAGTCCCGACGTGTCTAGGGCCGAGGGAATTTTTCTTTCCTCAAGCGCGGTTAAAATTTCTTGGCAGAACTTGGGTTGGCCGAGCGGCTCCCCTCCGGAGAGGGTCGCGCCGCCGGCGGACTGCTCATAAAAGATCCGGTCCTTTTCGACCTCCTCGATGACATCCTGCACGTTTATCTTCCGGCCGGCCATTTCCAGCGCCTCATACATGCAGACCTTGACGCATTTCCCGCAAAGATCGCATCGACTGCGGTCGATCTCGACAGATCCTGAATTCTTGGAAATCGCTCCCAACGGGCAGGCGGAAACACAGGAATAGCAGCGGGCACAGCGCGACGGCCGGGCTATCAGCTCGAAGCCGGTTTCAATCCCTTCCGGGTTATGGCACCAGAGACAGTGAAGGGGACAGCCTTTTAAAAAGACGGTTGTCCGGATCCCAGGGCCGTCATGGATGGCAAAGCGCTTGATGTCGAAAATCATGCCTTTAGCCACACTATTTCTCCGTTCGCGAGTCTAATATATCAGATATCAGAGACAAAATCAACTGTTTTTTTAATTTTTTTTAAATCTCTTTTTTTCCCATAATTAATTTATT
>JAPKZH010000379.1 GCA_026393905.1 Candidatus Aminicenantota bacterium | reverse complement strand
CGCCAAGGGCTTGACTCCGGCCGTCATGTTTTCAAGCCTCGCCATTTCCGCCGCGGGCGCCTGCGAATAAATATTTCTCACAAAGCCGAACGTCGCGATGGAAAGGCCTCCGATTTTCAAAAAATGCCGGCGAGATGCCATGTGTCGACTCCTTTAGGCCAAGGGGAGAGAGATAGATGGAAAAAGCGGCCAATGCTGAAAAATTCTCATCGATAAGTCCTAAACGTATATCACCGGCATCCCTTGATGTCAAATATATCAACGGGGTCAAACCTCAACATTCAACATTTTTTAGCAGCGGGGAAACAGACTTCTTTATAAAAAAAAGTTCTCTTCCATTTCGTGTGGGTTGAAAAGAGAGACGATCCGGAGACGGCTGAAGCGACCATGGAGGGTTTAGCCTTCCCGAGCCCTCCTTCGAGGGCAGCCGGCTCGGAAGAAGCCCGCCGGACACTCTTGGAAGGAAACCCTTGATTAGGGTTTCCTTCCAACGCTCGCTTCGCTCTCTGCCTTCCTTCCAAGGAGCATGATCCGATGAATCCTTTATGGACATGGAGATTGACCGTAAAATCGAGGCCGGGAAGCAAGTTCTGAGCCGCCGAGAAGGAGGGCTCGGGAACGGCGTGAAAACATTGACTTTTCGAGCCGACTAAAGTACCTTGTAACTGATAAAGTCTTGGCCCCCAATCCGATTGAAGCTAAGCCTTCGAAGGAGGTATAGATGTTACTATTTGGCACGGTCGGACCGCAGGAGCTCCTTATCGTCTTGCTCATCGTGATCCTCATCTTCGGCGCGCGCAAGCTTCCCGATCTCGGGAAATCCCTGGGCGAAGGAATCAAGAATTTCAAGAGCTCTATCGGCGGCAAAGATAAAGACAAGGACAACCCGCCCGATAAGACCCAACCCCCCACAAAGGACTAATGAAGCGGACGATCGAGAAGCTCAGCCAGGAGCGGAGAGAGAAAGAAGAACAGTTTGCTGAAAAGCTTGCCGAGCTTAAACGAGACAGCCTCTCCCTCGAGCATCTCGAAGAACGCCTCAAGACCTTAGAATTTCCAGCCCCTTCAAAAAAAAAGCATCTTCTCACCTCAAAAATAAAATCCTCTCCTCCTGGCAGTGAAGAGCTCCGAGACATTCTGACTCAGGCCTTCGGCTTCACCAAAAAAATATCCGCATCCGTCGCAGACATCCTGAAACTCCAGGACTCCCTAGCGGACGCCAGGGACAAGGAATGGGACGCCCTCGGCAATAACCACGTCGGGATGATCTTTAAAAGCATGGAATGGCGGGTGGACAAGCTCTCTTCAGAATACGGGGACGTCAAGCTATTGATGAAGAAATTTATGCTCCTCAAGGACCAGTTGAACAGGCTTCTGGCGCTCCTCGAGGAGAAGAAAATGCCCTCCTCGGCTCAGGTCCGGGAAATCCTGGAGCCTCTGGAAGATGCGGTTTATACGGGGTTTGAAAACAGGTTCCGCGGCTACGAAGAAGAAATCAAAAAACAGCAGGAGGGCTATATCCCCTATTTCCGGAAAGGGGTAAAAGTCCTGGACCTGGGCTGCGGACGCGGCGAATTTCTCGAGCTTCTTCAGAAAAACGGGATCCAAGGAACCGGCATCGACGGCAACAGCCAGATGACTGATATATGCCTGGACAAAGGACTGGACTGCCGGAAAGGAGATATCCTGGGGCTCCTGGCGGAATGGCCGGACGCCTCCCTTGACGGCATCTTTTCTTCCCAAGTGATCGAGCACCTGCTTCCGCCCTACCTGAAAAAGATGATCGACATCTGCCAGTTCAAGCTCGCCCCCTCCGGAGTGCTGATCCTGGAGACCATCAATCCCACCTCCGTTTTCGCGCTGGTCCAGATCTATTACCTGGACCTTTCCCATGAGAGGCCCGTTCACCCTCAGGCGCTGAAGTTCCTGATGGAAAGCGCCGGCTTCGAGGACGTCCGGATCCAGTACTCCGCCGAGCTCGGAACCGACAGGCTCCAGAATCTGCCCGGCGCCGACGAGGCCAGCAGTATTCTCAACCGGAATATCGACCGCCTGAACAGCCTTCTCTACGCCGCGCCGAACTATGCCGCGATCGGCAGAAAGAGGTGACCATGTCTGTGTATGCCGGCTTCGACCTCGGAGGCACTCAGCTCAAGTATGGGCTCACCGACGAATCCGGCGTCGTTCTTTTTAAGGATAAAGCTCCCACCCCGCCGACCATCGGCGGGCTGATGGACCTCCTGGAATCTCTCTGGAAAGATCTCCAAAAAAGAGAGGCCGGGAAAATCAAAGCCGCGGGATTCGGCATCCCTGGTATCTACAGTTTGAAGGAAAAGAAAATTTTCCAGTCGCCCAACTATGCCGACCTGGATAACTTCGACTTGTATCCCGCCGTTTCCCGGTTCATCAAAGCGCCTTTCTGGATCGACAACGACGCCAACATGGCCGCCTTCGGCGAATGGTCATGCGGCGCGGGCCGGGGCGTTTCGAGTATGATCCTGCTCACCATCGGGACCGGCATCGGCGGCGGGATCATCCTTGACGGCAAGTTGTGGCAGGGAAGCTGCGGCTATGCCGGCGAGATCGGACATATCGTTGTGAACCCCAGGGGCATCCGGTGCAAGTGCGGCAT
>JAPKZH010000406.1 GCA_026393905.1 Candidatus Aminicenantota bacterium | reverse complement strand
CTCGGGCCGGGCGACGATGAAAATTTTTCCGTCCCAGTCCGCGAGCAGGTCCAGGCCCATGTCTTTAAGCTTATTTTCGAGATGGGGCGTTTTGGCCACGCTTACGATTTCCGAGAGGCCTGGGTTCTGCGGCCCCGGCAGGAGCGCCGCGCTCAAAAGAATGAAGACCGCTAGAAAAATAAACCGGAGGGGAAAAAAACGGCAAAAAAAATGGGGACAGGTGCTTAATTTTCGAATTAGGTACCTGTCCCCGTTTTTATGCATGAACATTGATCCTTATAATTGAAAAGTCAATGACACCGAGACTTTTCTGGCGGCTAAGCCGTTTCCGGAGCCCGATTCGCGGCCGACGAGCGCCCCGAAGTCCAGCTCAAAATTCTGCCAGGCGATGCCGCCCCCAAACGTGTACGAGGCATAGGAAGAGCGGGGATCTCTCATCGGTTGGGGGTCGTAGACAAAACCCAGGCGGGCCGGAAAATCAAAGTGTTGGCCAAAGATCTCGAAGGAGGACTGGAGTTCCATGCCCGCTCCGACCTTTAAAACATCCCTGAAATTTCGTTCCAGGGTCTCGCCGAAATAGTCGACGGAATAGCGGGACCAGCTGTAATAGGAGAGGTCCAGGGCGGCCTTGAGGTTCGTCAGGATTTTGTAACTTGCGCCCAGGCCGAAAACGAGAGGCTGTTTCGCCTTGTCTTCGGAGGAAGCCTCGATTCTAATATCGGTCGTTCCCGCCGGCGCGGAGTATTGGAGAAAGCTGCTGTTTTTTGACTGTCGCGGGGACGGGGTCCTGAATACGGCCGCCAGACGAACGCGGTCCGAGAGATTCACAAGCAGGCCTCCGTTCAGATAGAATTCCTTCAAATCCCGGGTCTTTCGATCGGTGATGGAAATGCCGGTCTGTGTCCACTGCTCGACCATTTCTCTCTTGAAGTCGCCGAGGGAAAAGTTGATCCCCAGCCCCGCGCTGAGCCAATCATTGAAGCTGTGGGCCGCGGAAAGGTTGAGGTTCCTGAGGACTCCCTCTTGGGTCAGGCTGAGCGAATAGAGGACTGTCCCCCCATAAGAATAGTCTGCCAGGGCCGACGGCCGGTTGTAGAGTTCGTTGATGCCGACGGTTAAGGCAAACGCCCATTTTCCCAAATGGAGTGAGACGCCCGAAAAGTCCAACGCATAAAGGGATTGGGAAAGGTTTCCATCCGACCCAAGGACTCCCGTGTTGACCAGCGAATACTTGAAGAAGGAAGCATAATGGAGAGATCCGTTGACCGTGGCCGTCCATCGGGGGAGGAGTAGGAGGAGGGCCGGGTTGGACAGCGAGGCGGAACTATCGGAGGCCAAAGTAAAACAGGTCCCGCCGCGGCCGATCGAGGAGGCTGAGGCCGGGGCAAAAGTGTTCCATGTCCTGAACGGAGCTTCGTCCTCATACTGGCCCAGGACAAGCTGGGCCCGCGCCTCCGGAGGCCATGAGATACAGACAAGGAAGATGCAGACGATGAGGCAAGCGCCGATCTTCCTGATCATGGAACGTTTATCGATTGTACCCGTCTTCGGGCTGATTTGCAAATTGGAGGCGGTTATGCTATAGAGTATGGTCTTTTGGAGACGTCAAAAGGATGGAAAAAAAAAGACGAATCAAGATCACCGGCACGGGCTTTTATGTGCCCGACCAGATTCTGACCAATGCCGACCTGGAGAAAATGGTCGACACGACGGATGAATGGATCGTGTCGCGGAGCGGGATCCGCGAACGGCATATTGCCAGCGCCGAGCAGGCGACATCCGATCTTTGCATCGAGGCGGTCAAAAAGACGCTGAGAAACTCCCATCTCGAGGTCAAAGACATCGACCTGATCATCGTCGCGACCTCGACGCCGGACACCTTATTCCCTTCCACGGCATGCCGGGTCCAACAGGGACTCCAGGCCGATCATGTCCCGGCCTTTGATATTTCGGCGGGATGCACGGGATTTCTCTATGGTCTGATCATCTCCGAAAGCCTCATCCTGAGCGGGTGCGTCAAGCGTATCCTCTTGGTCGGTTCAGAGCTCCTGACCAAGATCACGAACTGGAAGGACCGCAGCACATGCGTTCTTTTCGGGGACGCCGCTGGAGCCGTTGTTCTAGAGGAAAGCAAAGACGACTCAGGCATGCTTTCTTCGTATTGGAAAGCGGACGGAAACCTGGGGGATCTGTTGATCCAGCCGGCTGGCGGGTCGAGGATGCCGGCTTCTGTCCAGACCGTGGCCGAAAGTTTGCACACTCTTAAAATGAAAGGCAACGAGGTCTTCAAGCATGCCGTGAAACGGATGGGGGAGGCGGCCGAAGAGGCTCTCAAGAAAGTCGGTCTGAAGAAAGAGGACGTGGACGTTTTCATCGCCCACCAGGCCAACATCCGCATCATCGACGCGGTGGGTGAGAGGCTGAGTATTCCCAAGGAAAAGGTTTATGTGAATATCGACCGTTATGGGAATGTGTCCGTCGCCTCCATACCGATCGCCTTGCACGAGCTGAGGCAGCATAAAAAGCTCAAGCCCGGAACGATTATTCTCATGGATGCCTTCGGCGCCGGCTTTACGTGGGCGGCCGTCGTCTACCGCTGGTAGAGATCTCAAAATTGCGGCGTTTCTGCCGGTCGAGGAGAGCGAGACACGAGGTCGAGCAGCTTCCTTGACTCGCTAAGCGCAAGCGCTGCGCGTTTTAGAGCCGATCAGTCCGAGCTCTCCACTTTGCGCAACAGCCGTGCCCAATTCTTGTCGACTTCCTCCTGCATGAACTTGATCTGGTCCTCGGTCAGGTGGCGGAAGCGTCCCTGGAGCTTCAAGTAGTCATGGATGGGCTTTTTGTCTTTAACCTTGATGCTCAGGGTATATTTTTCTCCATTCTCGATCTCATAAAGCGGAAAAATCGAGTTCTGGACGACCATCCGGGCCAGCCTGATGCTGTCCTCCGGCCGGCTCTTCCATCCCGTGGGACAGGGGGCATAGATGTGCAGAAACCGTGTCCCCTGGATGTCCTTGGCTTTTTTGGCCTTTTTATAGACGTCCTCGGCATAGGCGATTGACGCCGTCGCGATATAAGGAATCCTGTGGGCGGCCATGATGGCGTCGATGTCCTTTTTAGGCCTGTTCTTGAAATGCTTGACCGGAGTCGTCGTCGTCCAGGCGCCGAAGGGCGTGGCCGAGCTGCGCTGGATCCCCGTGTTCATGTAGGCCTCGTTATCGTAACAGACATAGATGATATCGTCGTTGCGCTCGGCCGCGCCGGAGAGGGCTTGGATGCCGATGTCGAAGGTGCCTCCGTCGCCTGCCCAGGCCACGACGGTCGTTTCCGTGTCGCCGACCATTTCCAGACCGGCTTTAACACCAGAGGCCGTCGAGGCGGCCGTCTCGAAAGCGCAGTGATAAACCGGAACATCAAGGCAGGAATGGGGGAACGGCCCGTCGATCACGGACCAACAGCAGGCGGGGATGCAGAGAACGGTCCTCTGTCCCAATGCCTTCAGAACATAGCGCATGGCCAATGTGGCTCCGCAGCCCTGGCAGGCCAGGTTGCCGGAGCCGACGAGTTCTTCATCGGGGAGGGAGAGTTTCATGGTCCTTGGTTTTTTCATCTCTTGACTCCGATCCAGATGATTTCTTCTTCGGGCCTGTCCTTGGAGAGAGCGATATCCGCGATTTCCCTGAATGTGGACGGCGTGATGTCCCGTCCGCCCAGCCCGGCGATAAAGCCGAAGACGGGCAGGCTGTCGTCGTGGCCATAGAGAGCCGATTTCACTTCCTGGAAGAACATGCCGTGATGGCCGTAGGAGATATTGCGGTCCACGACGGCGACTTTTTTGGCGTTCTTGACGATCCGCCGGACGTGCTCAAAAGGGAAGGGGCGGAACACTTTGATCCTGAGATTGCCCGCTTTGATGCCGCTTTTGCGCATGTCATCGACCGCCACGCGCGCCGTATAGCCGGCCGTCCCCGAAGTGACCAGGATGATGTCGGCGTCATCGCACAAATAGTCATCGACAAGGCCGAGATACCTCCCGAACATCGTCTCGAATTCCCGTCCCGTCTCTTCGATGAGGCCGGGCGCTTTTTCCATATCTTTTTGGAGCTTGTAGCGCAGCTCAAAGTAATGCTCGGGTGAAGTCAAGCCCCCGAAGGCGTGCGGATCATCGGGGGTCAGCCTGACCTGAGGTCTGAACGGCGGCAGATACTCGTCCACTTTTGCCTGGTCGGGAATATCGACGACTTCGTAGGTATGGGAGAGGGCGAAGGCGTCAAGGATGACCATGCTCGGGATGGCCAGTCGTTCGGAGACCTTAAAGGCTTGAATCACGGTGTCCAGGACTTCCTGGTTGGAGGCGCAGTAGTACTGCATCCAGCCCGTATCCCGTTGCGAGAGGCTGTCGTTCTGGTCCGTCCAGATGCTCCAGCCCGGGCCCATGGAGCGGTTGATATCGCCCATGACGACCGGGAGCCTTCCGCCAGACGCCCAGTGCAGCATCTCGTGCATCAGGGCCAAGCCCTGGGAAGAGGTGGCCGTGAAAGTCCGGGCGCCTGCGACGGAGGCGCCGATGCAGGCGGCCATGGCCGAATGTTCCGATTCGACCTTGATGAACTTGGCATCGAGGGTCTTATCGGCGCACATTTCCGAGAGGAGCTCGACGACCTGAGTCTGGGGCGTGATTGGGTAGGCGGCGATGACCTGGGACCTGGCGAGCATGGCGCCGTAGGAGAGGGCGTGGTTCCCCATGATCACTTTTTTCATTTTTCTTCCTCCACCATGGCGATGCACTTGACCGGGCATTCTTCGGCGCAGATACCGCAGCCCTTGCAGTAGTCGTAGTTAACGTAGGGGAATTCGTTTTCGATGAAGATCGACATGTCGGGGCAGAATTTCCAGCAGATCCCGCACTGGATGCAGTTTTCGAGGTCGACGACCGGACGGATGTTGCGCCAGGCCCCGGTCTTATTGTAGAGCATCGAGCCCAGCGACATGGGCATCATGGGCATCTCTTTTTCGGATTGAAAGACGATCTTTTTGGCTTCTTTCTTTCTGATCATGGCGGTCCTTTCCTAAGATTGCCGGCCGGCTTGTTCGTAGGCCTCTTGGGCGGCCTTCTGGTTGTCCTGGGGCTTGATCGAGATCTGTTCCTGAATAGCCTGGAGGAGCGATTCGAGCTTGGTCAGGCTGAGGATCCTGACGACCGCCCCGACGATCGCCGTGTTGACGATCGGAGCGGCCAGCGTCCCCAGCTTATTTTTCACGGCGATCTCCGTGGCGTTGATCGCGGCGACGCGGTACTTGGCGGGAAACTTAAACTCGGCCGGATTCTTATCGCTATTGATGATGATCCAGCCGCCTTCCTTGAGGCCCTCGGTCACGTCGATGGCGTCGACCAGCGTCGGGTCGACGACGACCACATGGTCGGGCGCATAGATGCGGCTTTTATCATAGATGGGTTTGTTGTCGATGCGGATAAAGGCGAATACGGGCGCGCCGCGCCGTTCCACGCCGAACTCGGGGTAGGCTTGGACGTAGTTTCCTTCCTTGGCCAGGGCATCGGCCAGGATTTTTGAGGCCACCACTGTTCCCTGGCCGCCTCGTCCATGAAACCGGATTTCGATCATTCAAGACTCCTTCAGAGATGAATCCATCTCGGGAAAAAAAGGAAATATCGTGAAAACTAATATCAACGCAATAATTAAAATGACATCCCCATTCGGGCGGCGCTTAGGCCGCCCCTAGCCCCCGGTCCCCGGGGAACCAGTCCCGTCGGTTCCCCCCGTCGGAAAAGCCGACGGGTCCCCCCTCCGCTACGGGGGCTTGAGGACGGCCTAAGCGCCGCCCATACATTGTTACTTTATTTAATACGTTTTTATTAATATTCAATTTTTTTTCGCCCGTGCCGTCCCCCTTCCTTTCTTTTCATCCGCTGAGTTTCGGAAAGGAGAGCACGACTCGCGCTACATTTCGAAGCTCATCACCCGGTGCGAATGGCACTGGATATTGACGGCGGCCGGCATGGAAGCGATATGGCATGGGAAGGATTCAACATGGACGGCCAGGGCCGTGATCCTCCCGCCCATTCCCTGGGGGCCGATGCCAAGCTTGTTGATCCGCTCGAGAAGCCGCTTTTCCACGTCGGAATAAAAAGGATCGGGATTGTGCGAGCCCAGGGGTTTGCGGAGCAGGGCTTTCTTGGCCAGGAGCGCTGCATATTCGAAGTTGCCGCCGACGCCGACGCCGACGATGATCGGGGGGCAGGGATTGGAGCCGCCCTTGTCCGCGGTTTCGACGACAAAGTCCTCGATGCCTTCGAGACCGGCCGCCGGAGCAAACATCCGGATGGCGCTCATGTTCTCGGCGCCGCCGCCCTTGGCCACAAAGGTCAATTTAAAAGTATCCCCGGGAACGAGCTCCCAGTGGATGTAGGCGGGCGTATTGTCGCCCGTGTTCTTGCGGCGGACGGGATCCTCGACGACGGATTTGCGAAGATATCCTTCGCCGTAGCCCAATCGGGTTCCTTCCGTGATCGCTTCTCTGAGGCTTTTCAGCCCTCCGTCTTTCTTGAGCTTGACGTCTTCGCCGATCTCGACGAAATAAACGGCCAGTCCCGTATCCTGGCAGAGTCCGAGCTTCTCTCCCTTGGCGATCTCGGCGTTCTGGAGGATCTGACAGAAGACTTCTTTCCCGGCTGGCGATTCCTCTTTCTTCTCCATCTCTTTGACGACGGCCAGCACGTCATCCTGGAGGACGAAATTGGCCTCCTGGACAAGGTCTTTGATCTGGTCTCTGACCTTGGCTAAGCTTATGGTTTTCATGAATACCTCCGCCAAAATGAATGAAATACAGATAGGAGTTTTATAGTTTAGGACGCCGGCGGCGGGCTGTCAAGGTGTAAACAATATCTGTCAGGTTTAGTAGCAGGAGGAGGACGCGAGACATAGAGGCTTTTAGCCGGAACATCGCCTTGAAAGGCCTCAAAGCCGACCGAAAGACCATAGACATCCTCCCCAGTTCATGATGACTTCAGTGGATTTTTGACATGTTTCTTGCTATAATTTAATCGGAAATATTCTCACGCGCGGATCTATCATGGTGGGGGGGGCAAGA
>JAPKZH010000313.1 GCA_026393905.1 Candidatus Aminicenantota bacterium | reverse complement strand
GGAAAAATAAGGACCGTCGGAGCCATGAGCAACGATACCGGCAAATACGATTTCGAGCGGATCGAGGAAAAGTGGCAGAAGATCTGGGCGGACCAGAAGACATTCGAGGTCCGTGAGGATCCCGGTAAGACGAAGTTCTACCTCCTCGAGATGTATCCCTATCCCTCGGGCCGCATCCATATGGGCCACGTCCGCAACTATTCCATCGGCGACGTCATCGGGCGCTTCATGACCATGAAAGGATTCAATGTCCTCCACCCCATCGGTTGGGACGCGCTTGGCATGCCGGCCGAAAACGCCGCCATCAAGCACGGCATTCATCCCCAGACCTGGACGCTCGACAACATCGCCCACATGAAGGCTCAGCTTGTGAAAATGGGGATTGCCTACGACTGGTCGCGCGAGGTCAACACCTGCCTCCCGGAGTATTACAAATGGAACCAGTGGATCTTCCTCAAGATGTTCGAGCGAGGCCTGGCCTTCCGCAAAAAGAGCTGGGTCAACTGGTGTCCGCAGTGCCGGACGGTCCTGGCCAACGAGCAGGCGGCCGGCGGCGAATGCTGGCGCTGTTCGGCCGATGTCGACCAG
This sequence comes from Candidatus Aminicenantota bacterium, assembly GCA_026393905.1. Taxonomy (GTDB): domain Bacteria; phylum Acidobacteriota; class Aminicenantia; order Aminicenantales; family UBA4085; genus JAPKZH01. Next base: position 18,098 of record JAPKZH010000313.1, on the reverse strand, counting down.
AAAAAGATGGAGCACTGGTTCCTCAAGATCACCGACTATGCCGAAGAGCTCCTCTCCGGCCACAACCAACTCAGGAAATGGCCCGAGCACGTCCTCCTCATGCAAAAGAACTGGATCGGCAAAAGCCAGGGCGCCTATGTTGATTTTTTTGTGCCCGACCTGAAGAAGTCAATCAAAGTCTTCACGACGAGAATCGACACGATCTACGGGGCGACGTTCCTGGTTTTGTCGCCCGAGCATCCTCTCAGCCACCATCTGATCGCCGACGAGAAAGATGAAGAACGGCTGCATGATTGGATGGCCAGGGCTGCTGCCGAGTCCCGCGACAGGCGGGATATCGGCGAGGCCGAGAAGGAGGGCATCGATACGGGCAAAAAAGCGATCAACCCCTTCAGCCAACAGCCCGTCCCCATCTGGATCGCCAATTATGTCCTGATGGAATACGGCACGGGAGCGATTATGGCCGTCCCCGCCCACGACCAACGAGACTTTGAATTTGCCACTAAGTACCGGCTTCCTGTCCCCGTCGTCATCATGCCTGAAAACAAACCTGCCGATGAACCCGCGGCCGGCGAGTTGTTCGTGGATTACGGCGTCCTGGTCAATTCGGGGCCGTTCTCCGGCCTGAAATCCGAGGAAGCCATGGATAAGATGGCGGCCTATGCCTCCGAAAAAGGATTCGGCGAGAAAAGCACGACCTACCGCCTCCGCGACTGGGGCATCTCGCGCCAGCGCTATTGGGGCACGCCGATCCCGGTCATCTATTGCAATCAATGTGGAACTCAGGGCGTTCCCTACGAAGAACTGCCGGTCCGCATCCCTTATAACGTGGAAATCACCGGAGAGGCCGGCTCGCCTCTCGACAGGCTCCCGGAGTTTGTCAACACGACCTGCCCGAAATGCGGCGGGAAGGCTACTCGTGAAACGGACACCATGGACACTTTTGTCGATTCCTCGTGGTATTTCTTCCGCTACACGTCGCCCAACGAGGACAAGTTGCCGTTTGTCCGGGAAGCGGCGGATTACTGGATGCCCGTCGACCTCTACATCGGCGGCGTCGAGCACGCCATTCTCCATCTGATCTACGCCCGCTTTTTCACCAAAATCCTGAGAGACCTTGGGCTGACGGCCGTGGACGAGCCTTTTCCTCATTACCTCGCCCAGGGCATGGTCACCAAGGACGGCGCGGCCATGTCCAAGTCCAAGGGCAACGTCGTGGATCCCGACGAAATGATCAAGAATTACGGGACGGATGCCCTGCGGCTTTTCATTCTGTTCGCCGCTCCTCCCGAAAAGGAGTTCGCTTGGAGCGAGGACGGCATCGAGGGATCCTTTCGGTTTCTGGCCCGGGTTTGGCAGCTCTTCCAGGAGAGTCAGGATTTATTCCACGTCGCCAAGGGCGAAACGGTCAAGGCCGCTCCGCTGGACCAGGCGAGCTATGCCCGGCTCCAGAAAAAAATGCATCAGACGATCAGGAAAGTCGGCGAAGACATCGGGAAGCGGTTCCATTTGAACACGGCCATCAGCGCCATCATGGAATTCACGAACACGCTGAAGAAGGAGAAGGAAATCCTGAAAAATTCCGAGTCCGGAAGGGCGCTGCTCAAGGACGGGCTGAAGAACCTTGCCCTCCTGCTCTCGCCGTTTACGCCGCATCTGGGCGAAGAGCTCTGGAAGAGCATGGGGCAGGCGACGCTGATTTATCACGCCTCCTGGCCGGCCTATGATCCTGCCCTGGCCAAGGAAGAAAAGGCCACCATCGTCGTGGAAATCAACGGCAAGGTCCGGGATAAGTTCGAAGCGGACCTGGATGTTTCCGAAGACGAGACAAAGGACATCGCCCTCGGCCTGGCCCGGATCCAGGAGCTCATCGGAGGCAGGCCGGTTAAAAAGGTCGTCTGCATCAAAAATAGGATCGTCAATATCGTGATGTGAGGGTTGTCTTTGCGAGAAGCCATGCGACGAAGCAATCCTAGCGGAAAGGTCAGGCCAAGCAAAGCGAGGAATCTCCGCTTTCATCGCGAGAGACTTAAGAGGAGATTGCCGCGCCCAGAGGCTCGCCATGACGCTCTCCAAGATAAAATGGGGACATGTTCCAAATTTCTGAATTTGGTACGCGTCTCCGTTTTTGGCCAATCGGCTAAGGCCCTGGCATTTCTTCTTTTATGCCTTCTCCTCCTCCAGTGCGGCTACCGTTTGCGCGGGACCGGAAGCTTCCTCCCCGAGCACATCAAGAAAATCAACGTTCCCCTCTTTAAGAATTTCACGACCCGGTTCGAGCTGGACCTGAAGCTGACCCGGGCCGTCATCAACGAACTCGTGGCCCGGGGAAAAGTGGACGTGACCTCGGATGCCCAGAACGCGGACGCGGTGTTAGTCGGCGAGATCATAACTTTTGGCGTCAACCCCATCGCCTTCACCGGGGACGCCAGGGCCGACAGCTACGCCGTCACCATCGCCGCCAGGATCGTTTTGAAGGATAACAAAAGCCATCAGGAGATTTTTTCAAATCCTTATATTTCCTACCAGGAAGAATACAACGTCCCCCAGGGATCGGATTTCGAAGCCCTGGAATCCGATGCCATCGACAAAGTGGCCGTAAGCTTCGCCCGGGCTTTGGTCATCGCCATCCTTGAAGGATTCTAAGGATGCCCGGTCTTTTCGCTCATAAGGAGATCCGCGAAGAGGAACTCCTCGCCTGTTACTTTTTCCACGGTGAGGAGATGTTCCTGGCCGAACAGTTCATCCGCGACCTGAAGAAAGTCCTGATCACTCCCGATATGCAAAGCCTGAGCGTCGAGAGGTTTGCCCTTGACGAGACGGCCTGGCGGGAGATCCTGGACGTGGCGCGGACGATGCCTTTCTTTTTCTCGCCCTGGCGCATCCTTGTCGTCGAGATCGCCAAGGCGGAAAAAGAGGAACTGACCGCCGTCGAACAAAAAAGCCTCCAGGACTACATGGCCTCGCCGACGGCCAGGACCGTCCTCGTCGTCTGTTTTGCCGGGAAGGTCCGGAAGACCAAGCCGCTCTTTAAGATCTTCTCCTCGCTGCCCTCTTCGGTGGCCGTGGTCAAGGAATTGAAGCCCCTAAAGAATGAAGCGCTGTTCACCTGGCTGGACGGCAAATTGGCCGCTTTGGGAAAGCGGGCGACCTCGGAGGCTGTGGACAGGCTGCTGGAAGTCACGGGCAACGACCTCCAGAGCTTGGACAACGAGCTCGAAAAGCTCGTGACCTATGTCGGGGAGAAGAAAACGATCGAGCTTTCCGACGTCAACCAGGCCTCGGATTGGGTCAAGAATTTTTTTGAATGGGAGCTGGCCTCGAGCCTGGAGCGGGCCGACCTTAAGCAGAGCCTGGTCATCCTGAACACCCTGTTCGTCGAGGACGTCAAGCCCGAATACCTGCTGGGGGTCTTGAGCGGCTTTTTCCGCGATCTTCTGATGGCGAAAGCCTGGCTCCGCGAGAAAAAAAAGGACAAGCGGGAGATTTTCCGCGAGTTGAAGCCCCGGATATCGGAGAAATACGGAAAATTCTACACGGATAAATCCAGGGAATTCTTCGATCTGGTCGAGAGCATGTCCCAGACCAAGCTCCAGGCCTTGATCTCCGAGCTCGAGCAGATGGACCTCAAGATCAAGACAACGGATGTCGAGGCCCAGACGCTTTTTGAGGGTTTCTTTTTCGAATACTGCCGCGGGCAGAAAAAAGAAGGACCTACTTGGCGGGGGAAGGGTTGATCAGCTCCACCTGACGGTTGAGCCGCGATTTATACCTGGATCCCGTATTTTTGTCGATGGCCCTTTTCTTGACGGCCCTGTCGATCGTGGAAAAAACGACGGGCAGGAGCTTTTTGGCGCTTTCCTTGTCTTTGTTGTCGACGAGCGCCCTCAATTTTTTGACCTGAGTCCGGACGGCTGACGTGTTGCTCTTGTTGATGGCGGTTCTCCGCACGCTTCGGCGCTGCTGTCGGATGGCAGATTGATGATGAGCCATGGTGATCTCCTCTTAAGGCGACTTATGATAAAATATCTCCCCTCTAAAGTCAAATGACCTTAGGATGGCGCAAGAATCTCCGTTTGTGTGATTTTCTATCGGTGTCGGAATCGCCCCCGGCCCCCTGGGGAACCAGTCCTGTCGGTTCCCCCCGTCGAAAAACCGACGGGGCCCCCCACCGCTAAGGGGCCTCAGGGGCGATTCCGACACCTCTTTGAAATCACTTATTTGGAGAGGCTTCCAAAGACGGCAGGATTCGGACGGGCGAGGAGCTGCTGAGTTGAAAGACGAGAACAGCCACAACCACAGCCATGACAAAAGGCTGCTCGGATCAACCTTTGCCGTGGCCGTCCCGACGCTTTTGAGCCGCATTCTGGGGTATGTCCGGGACTATTTTCAAGCGGTTTTTCTGGGGACTTCGAGGGGGGCCGATGCCTTCACCATCGCCTACATCATTCCCAACCTGCTGAGACGGCTGACCGGCGAAGGCGCCATGACCGCGGCCTTTGTCCCGGTCTTCACCCAGGCCAAGAAGGAAAAATCCAAGGAAGAGCTTTGGACGTTCGCCAACTATTTCTTTTTTGACCTGACCGTAGTCATGGCTATCCTAACCGTCCTGGGGATCATCTTTTCGCCACTCCTGGTCAAGATCATCGGCTTCGGCTTCAAGGACATCCAGGGCAAGTGGCCGTTGACGGTCGCCCTGACCCGGATGATGTTCCCCTATATCTTTTTCATCAGCCTGGCCGCCCTGGCCATGGGCATCCTCAACTCGTTCCACCGGTTTTTCGTCCCCGCCTTCACGCCCGTTCTTCTCAATATCTGCATCGTCGGCCTGGCGGTCGTCTTTGCCGGACGGGCCAAAGAACCGACCTATGTTTTCGCGGCGGGCGTGCTCCTCGGTGGTCTCTGCCAGTTCGCTTTTCAGATCCCCTTTCTCTGGAAACAGGGGATGCGGTTCAAATTTGGTCTATCCTTCACCCATCCGGGGATCCGCAGGGTTGTGAAGCTCACCATCCCCGGCGTTCTCGGCGTCGGCGTCTACCAGGTCAATTTCGCCCTCAGCCGGGCCTTCGCCTCCGCGCTCGAGGAGGGAAGCGTCGCTTCGCTGTATTATGCCTCGAGGATCCAGGAGCTCGCGCTCGGCATTTTTTCGATCGCTCTCTCCATCGCCCTGCTCCCCGCTTTTTCTGAACAAGCCGCCGGCGAAGACATTGCGGGAATGAAAAGGACTCTCGCCTTTTCCTTGAAGCTCATTTTTTTGATCACCTGGCCGGCGGCGGCGGGCCTGCTCGTCCTCAACAGGCCCATCATTCAAGTCCTTTTCCAGCACGGACTATTTGACGCCCACTCCACCGGCATGGCGGCGGCCTGCCTGCTCTATTTTTCGGTGAGCCTTCCCTTCATCTCCGGAGTCAAAATATTAGCGCCCGCCTTTTTTTCTCTGAAGGACACCCGGACGCCGGTTGTGATCGCCTTCTTTGTGATGATCGTCTATATTCTCTCCTCTGTTGTCTTGATGGGCCCGCTCAGAGTGGGTGGGATTGCCCTGGCCTTGTCTCTCTCCCAGGTTGTGAATTTCCTGGCTTTGTTTGTTTATCTCGAGAAAAAAATCGGGAAGATTGAGAAAAAGGCATTCCTGGCCTCGGCCTTCAAATCCCTTCTGGCTGCGGGCATAATGGGCGCCGTCATCCGGCTGATCATCCGCGGCTTCGATTTCGCCGGGCTGAGCTTTCCCAAACAGGCGGGGCTTTTGACGGCGGCGATCGTCTTGGGCCTGGCGCTCTATATTGCCATAAGCGCTGTCATCAACCGGGAAGACATCAAGAGCTTGAAAATCCTGTTGTCAAGGAGGAAGGCCTGAGATGAAAATCGTCCTGCAAAGGGTCAAACAGGCTTCGGTCGTCGTCGAAGGCAGGATCGCGGGTGAGATCGGGAAAGGCATTTGCCTTCTGGTGGGAATTGAAAAAGGGGACACTCTTCAGGATGTCGAGTTCCTGGCCCGAAAAGCCGTCGAGTTGCGGATTTTTCCGGACCAGGAAGGGAAGATGAATCTGTCCCTGGCCGAGGCTCAGGGGGCGGTGCTCGCGGTCTCTCAATTCACGCTTGCCGCATCCGTGAAAAAGGGACGGAGGCCGGGCTTTGACAACGCCGAAAGCCCGGAAAGAGCCGCGGAGCTTTTTGACCGGTTTGTCGGTCTTGTCCGAGAAAGCGGGGTCAGAGTCGCAACCGGTGTTTTCCAGGCGTCGATGGAGGTCCACATTGTCAACGACGGGCCTGTGACATTCATCCTCGATTCAAGAAAATGGGGCAACTAATACAAACGTAATAAATAAAGTGACATTGTATGGGCGGCGCTTAGGCCGCCCTAAAGCCCCCGTATCGGAGGGGGGACCCGTCGGCTTTTCCGACGGGGGGAACCGACGGGACTGGTTCCCCGGGGCCCGGGGGCTGCGGGCGGCCTAAGCGCCGCCGTAACGGGGATGTCATTTTAATTATTGCGTTGATATTAGCTGAATTTTAAATCGGAGACCTTTTCCAGGGCTTCCTGGGCCGCCTTTCTCACGTAGAGGTTTTTGTCCTTGGCCATGCCGACGAGGAGCACTCGGGCTTCCTGTCCTCCAATCTCTCCCAAGGCCCCGGCCGCGCTCCGCCGGACATCGACATTCGGATCCTCCAGGACCAGCTTAATGTGCCGGACCGCGTCGGTGCATTTTTTCAGGCTCAAGATCCGAAGGGCGCTGCTTTTGACAAACCAGGGCGGCCGGGAGAGCTTCTCGTAGGCCTTCTGGATCGGCCAATCATCCCTCGCCGTTAGTTCCTTCACGACAATATCCCGGATCTCTTCGCACGGGTCGGAAAGGAGTTCCAGGAGAACAGCCGGCACCCAGGGCAGCCGGAGAGGGGCGATCGTCTTCAGCAGCTTGGTTTTCTTTTGCTTGTTCTGGAGGATTTCGATTTTTCTGAGGACGGCCCTGGTGATGGCGGGGATATCGAGCTCCTTGGTATTGGGCACCCTGAGGACCTCATAGAGCTGCAGGCTTTGTTCGCTCAGCCCGGGGTCTTCCGGCTGTGAGCGCCTGAGGAACTTGATCACTCTCTTTTCAAACCATTTCCAGGATGTGGCCCATCTTCTCTTTTTTCGTTTTGAGGTACTGAAGATTGGACGTGTTCGGAGGAATCTCTATCGGGATTCTGTCCGCGATTTCCAGCCCGTATCCGGCCAGGCCGATGAATTTTCTGGGATTGTTGGTGATCAGCCTGATCTTTTTGACCCCCAAGGAGACCAGGATCTGGGCCCCGATTCCATAATCCCTTTGGTCGGGCTTGAACCCCAGCCTCCGGTTGGCTTCGACGGTGTCCACCCCTTTATCTTGAATGGCGTAGGCTCGGATCTTGTTGGTCAATCCGATGCCGCGGCCTTCATGGTTGAGGATGTAAAGAATGACGCCTCGGCCGTCTTTCTCGATCATCTCCATGGCGAAGTGGAGCTGGTCGCCGCAGTCGCAGCGGCAGGAACCGAACGTGTCGCCGGTGAGACACTGGGAATGGGCCCGGACAAGAATCGGCTCGCCTTTATCGATATCCCCTTTGATGAGGGCGATGTGGTTTTCGTGGTGGATGATGTCCTCAAAGACGACAATCTTGAAGTCGCCGTATTTCGTGGGGAGCGCAGCCTCGTCGATCTTCTTGATGAGGCATTCGTTCTTCATCCGGTATTTGATCAGGTCGGCGATGGTCAGGATGGGGAGGTCATGCTCCAGCCTGATCTTTTCCAGCTCGGGCATTCTGGCCATGGTGCCGTCTTCGTTCATGATCTCGCAGATCACCCCCGCCGGGGGCAGTCCCGCCAGCCGGGCCATGTCCACTGCCGCCTCGGTCTGGCCGGCCCTGGCCAGGACCCCGCCCTCTTTAGCTTGGAGGGGGAAGATATGACCCGGCCGGGCGAGGTCTGCCGGCTTCGTCCCCGGGTCGATGGCGGTCAAAATGGTCTTGGCCCGGTCGTAGGCCGAGATGCCCGTCGTGATCTCCTGTTTGGCATCGATCGAGACCGTGAAGGCGGTCTGGAAGCGGGCCGTGTTGTCCTGGACCATCAGGGGGAGCTGGAGCTCCTCCAGCCGTTCTCTTGTCAAAGGCAGGCAGATCAGCCCCCGCCCGTGTTTGGTCATGAAATTGATGATGTCCGGGGTGACCTTTTCCGCGGCGACCATCAGGTCGCCCTCGTTTTCCCTGTCTTCGTCGTCGACGATGATGATGAGCCGTCCGGCTTTGACGGCCGCCAGCGCTTCTTCAACGGGAGTCGTCTCGAAGCTTCTCTCCATTCTTGTATTCCTATCGGTTTCCTTGAGTTATCCAATTATACACGTATTTGCCGATCATGTCACATTCGACGTTGACGTCGTCGCCGGTCCGGAGCCCCGTCAGGTTGGATTTCTCGAGGGTGATGGGGATAAGCTCGATTTCGAAGGAGGACGGCGCGAGCGAGGCGATCGTTAGGCTCACTCCGTTCACGGCCACAGATCCCTTCGGGATGAAATAGGGCCTAAATTCCCTGGGCAGGGAAAGAGCCAGCCTTTGGCCGGGTTTCCTGGGGACGATTTTCAGGACTTTAGCCGTAAAATCGACATGCCCGGCCACGAGATGGCCGCTGAGAAAGGAGGATAGGCTGAGGGGGAGTTCCAGGTTGAGCGCAGCCCCCGGCCTGAGCGAGCCCAGGCTGGTCCGCTGGAGGGTCTCCTGGGAAAGGTTGAACACGAGGATGCGGTTTTCTCTGCGGATGAGGCTCAGGCAGACACCGCTGACGTTGACGCTCTCTCCAATCCCGATTTGGGCTGGAATCGTGGGAGCTTCGACCGCCATCTCCTTTTTGCCCAACCGGAAGCCCTTGAACACACCCGAATGATGAATGATTCCCGTGAACATTAGAGATACCCCTCCGCGATGATGTCCTCCCCAAGCTCGAAGGTCGAAAATCGTTTTAGCCGGAGGGCATTTTCCAGGCGCTCCGCGCCCCGCCCGGCATAGAAGGCGACGGCGTTGGTTCCGCCGATGAGCTTTGGGGAAATCGTCAGGAAAATTTTATCGGCAAGCTTCTTTTCCAGAAGCGATGTCGCCAGGCTTCCTCCTCCTTCGACAAGGACGCTGGAAATCTCCTGGCGGCCCAGCCAAAGAAGGATCTTCTTGAGGTTGAGTTCGAGTGACGTGCCCGGCACGATGACTACCTCCGCCCCCTTTTTCTCCAGGGCCGCTTTTTTCTGCGGGGAGGCTGTTTGATTTGTGAAGACGAGGATTCTGCCCCGGGAAAGGGTCGAGAGAATTCGTGACCGCAGCGGAAAGCGAAGCCCTGGATCGAGAATGATCCGGGTGAGCTTTTTATTCTTCCAATTCGGATGGCGGACGGTGAGCCGCGGATCGTCTTTGAGAAGCGTGCCGCTCCCGATCATGAGCGCGTCGTGTTCCCCGCGGAGGAGGTGGACATATTCTCTTGCCGATTCCGAGGAGATCCACCGGGAGTCGAAATTTTTCGTGGCCATTTTTCCATCCAGGCTGAGGGCGGCCTTGAGCGTGACAAACGGGGACCTTTGAGTGATGTACTTGATGTAGTGCTCATTCAGACGGAGGTTTCTTTCGCGGAGGAGGCCGGCCGAGACCTCGATCCCGGCCTGCTTGAGCCTGGCCAGGCCTTTTTTGAAAACGAGGGGATTGTCGTCGAGGGCGGAAATAACGACCCTTTCGAGGCCCGCCCTCAGGATGGCATCGACGCAAGGAGGCGTCCTTCCCCAGTGGACGCAGGGCTCAAGGGTCACATAAAGCGTCCCGTTTTTTGCCCGGTCTCCGGCCCGGCGGAGGGCGACGATCTCAGCATGGGGCTTGCCGGCCCCTTCATGATGTCCGAAGCCGACGATGGTGTCTCTCTTGACGACGAGCGCCCCGACATAGGGGTTGGGGCTGGCCAGCCCCAGAGCTTTTTCGGCCAGGCCGTAGGCCATTTCGAGGTAGGCATAGTCCTGAAGGTTGTTCATGCAAATAGGGCGTCCACAAACTGCTCGGCGGAAAAATCGAGCAGATCGGTCTCTCTCTCTCCAGTCCCGATGAGCTTGATCGGGAGGCCCAATTCGTCGGCGATGCTGATGACAGCTCCCCCCTTGGCTGTGCCGTCCAATTTTGTCAAGAAGATGCCCGTGATACCGGAAAATTTAAGGAATTCCCGGGCCTGGATGATGGCATTCTGGCCGATGCCGGCGTCCAACACGAGCAGGATCTCCTGGGGAGCCCCCTCGATCTCGCGGGCGATGACGCGCTTGATTTTTTCCAGCTCGTTCATCAAGTTGGTGTTGGTGTGGATCCTCCCCGCCGTGTCCACCAGCATATAGTCCAACTGCCTGGATTTAAAGTGCTGAACGGCGTCGAAGACGACGGAGGCGGGGTCGGCCCCGTATTGCCCCTTGATGATCGGAGCGTTCAGCCGCTTTCCCCAAACGGCCAGCTGTTCCTGGGCGGCGGCCCGGAATGTGTCGGCCGCCACGAGAAGCACCCGCTTTCCCTCTTCCTGGAAGCGATGGGTCAGCTTGGCCAGCGAGGTCGTCTTCCCGCCGCCGTTCACGCCAACCATCATCAGGACGCCGGGAGCGGCGTTCAGGCTGAGGCGGGAAGGAAAACGGGACAGGATCCGGATGAGCTCCTCTTTGAGGGCGGCCTCGATCCCGGCGGAGGACTCGGCCTTCTTTGTCTTTTGCCGGATCGCCATCCCGACATCGGAAAGAATCAGCGTTTCGGCCAACTCTTCAAGAGTCTCCTGGCGCGGTTTTCCGCTGAGCAGAAGCTCGTCGAATTTCTGCTTGAAGATCAGGCGTGTTTTGGCCAGTTTTTCCCGCAGGTTTCCTAACATGTTAAAAAGATTATAGATTCCCATCCAGTCAAAGTCAATTCGGGATCGGTGCTGAGAGGAAAAGAAACGCCCGGAAAAGTAGGAAGCAGGCGGCTATCGGATGTCAACTCGAGAGGTGAGGGGATCCGCTGCCGGCGGTTCATGAAATCGTCTCCAACTGTATGATTTCAAGGAGGCGTGGGCATCGCCCCCGGCCCCCTGGGGAACCCGTCCCGGCGGTTCCCCCCATCGAAAGCCGATGGGACCCCCCTCCGCTATGGGGGCTCAAGGGCGATGCCCACGCCTCCTTGAAATCATGCAAACGGATGCTTACGCGGTTCATTGAGGATTAACTTAGATTGTGCTAAATTGACATTGAACCATGGATGATTCAATCTGGATCGTCGCCTCTCCCCGGGATGAGGCCAAACGGCTGGCCTCCGAGTTGGGCATCCCTCAGGCGATCGCCCAGGTCTTGATCAACCGGAAGATCACGGAAGCGGAACAAGCCCATCTATTTCTGGAGGGCAGGCTGGCCCAGCTTCACGATCCTTTCCTGATGTCCGGCATGACGGCCGCCGTGGAAAGGATAAAATCGGCAGTCGCCCGGCGCGAGAAAATCCTCATCTTCGGGGACTACGACGTGGACGGTGTGTTGTCCGTGGTCATGCTCATGAAAGCCCTGGGCTCCTTGGGTGCGGATGTTGAATATTTCATCCCGGAACGGCTGAAAGAAGGCTACGGGATAAAGGATGAGCACATCGCGGTGGCGGCCGGCAAAAGAGCCCGGCTCGTCATCAGTGTCGACTGCGGAATCAAGGCCAACGGATTTGTCCGGAAAGCCAACGAGCAAGGGATCGATGTGATCATCACCGACCACCATCGCCCCGGGCCGGAGCTTCCCGAGGCGCTGGCCGTTCTCAACCCCGTCCTGGAAAGCTCCGGCTACCCGGATAAAAGCCTGGCCGGCGTCGGCGTCGTGTTCAAATTAATCCAGGCGCTTTTTGAGCAGGCCGGCCGAGCGTCCGTCCTCCCGCACTATTTGAAGATTGTCGCCATCGGCACGATTTCCGATGTCGCCGAGCTGAGGGGGGAAAACAGGATCCTGGTCAAGCTCGGGCTCCAAGGGCTGGACAGTGTCTCCAACCAGGGTTTGAGAAGCCTGATTGAAATCTGCGGGCTCAAAGGGAAGAGGATCTCCGAGGGGGATATCGGGTTCAGGATCGGCCCGAGAATCAATGCCGCGGGCCGGATGGGGGCGACGGACCTCGCCGTCCGACTCTTCTTCTCGCCGTCGCTCGAGGAAACGGCCGGGATCGCCCGCCATCTGGATGAGCTCAACTCGCAAAGGCAAACAGCCGAGGAAAAGATCCACAAGCAGGCCTTGGACCTGATCAAAAAAAGATCTCTGGATAAGAGGCACAAAATTTTGATCCTGGGATGCGAAAAATGGCACAGGGGAATCATCGGGATCGTGGCCTCCCGGCTGAAAGACGCCTTCTCGCGGCCGGTCGTCCTCTTCGCTTATGAAGACGACAAGGCCTTCGGCTCGGGACGGAGCATCAATGAGTTTTCCCTGATCGAATGCCTGGACCAATGCCGGCATTTTTTCCTGACCTACGGCGGCCATCCCTTCGCCGTCGGTTGTTCACTCGAACGGGCCAGCATGCCGGCATTCAAGCAGGCGGCGAACGCCGTCGCCGAGGCGCGCCTATCCGACGCCGAGCTGCGGAAAAAAATCCTGATCGATTCAAAACTCGATTTCTCGGATATCAGCGCCGGTTTTTATGAAAGCCATTCCCTTCTCTATCCCTTCGGCGTGGGGAATCCGCGGCCCGTCTTCCTGACCGAAAAGGCGGAGATCGTCGGACCGCCCCAAAACCTCCAAGGCCGCCATGCGAAATTCCTCGTCCGCCAGGGCAGCCGAGTGTTCGAGGCCATTGCTTGGAATCGGGGAGACTGGGCGCAGAAGGTCTCCAAAGGCGGCCGGGTTGACCTGGCCTATACCTTTCAATTTTCCAGCTACTTGGGCGAAGACAGGCCGTATCTTTGCCTCGAGGGATTGCGGAAGTGAAGCGCTCGCCGCAAAAAACCGCGAAGGTCCCTCCGGCCAAGTTCATCAAGCCCGCCCTGGCCGCCGCGCTCGTCGTCGTCATCGGCATGATCCTGGTTTACTTTATCGTCCATTTGAAGCGCCGGCCGACCATCCCGCCCGATAACAAAGAGATCGCCCAACAGAAGATCGAAGTCCAGGAAAAGGTCGATTTTTTCGATTTCAAAGGTAAGATCAAAGTGACGGCTGCCCGGAGATATCTAGGGGAAGACAACCTGTATCATCTCGTCGGCCCCGTGGAAATCATCGATCAGGGGAAAAAGGGAGGCGGAGAGGTCAGCATCGCCGGCCAATCGGTCATCTATGATAAAGACATGAAGCATTTCGCCATGCAGGGCAAGGTCAAGGTCCGGTCCCAAGGCGTCCTGCTCGAAGCCGAAAATTTTGATTACAACAGGGAAGAGGAAATCTTTAAGACCGATAGCGGCATTATCCTTTCGTCTGCGCGTTTCTCGGGTTCTTCGAAACAGGCCGTTTATTCCTTGAAAGAGAATGCGATGAGCCTGGAGTATGACGTGGAATTCAAGATCGTCCCCCGGCTGGAGAATCCCGAACCGCTCCAGTTCAAGGCCGACAAACTGGTCTACAACTTGAGGGATCGAAAGGGCAGGATCGAAAGCCGAACGGATGAATCTCCGATCATCCTCCGCCATGGAAAAAGCCGGGGACGAGCGAACCTGATCGAGTTTGAGCAGTTTTATGATAATGATGACCTGAAAGTGCTTTTTCTCAAGGGGCGGGTCAAAGTCGACCTGGACGAGAAAGAGAATGTCGGGCCGCAGAAAAAAACAAAAATGCCGGACGAAAAGGCCGTTCCCGGCGGGCCGCAGCCTGGCCGGGAATGGAATTTTTTCCGGAGCGAAAAGCAGGAGATCGAGGCCGAGGAAATCAAGATCAGGGCGTTCCTGAACCTGCCCGAGCTCCATGCCGTCGAAAGCAAGGGCGGATGCTCTTTCAAATTCATATCGGCGTCAGGAGAGAAGACCCATGTCCGTGGGGAGGCCGTGGATTTTATCTTCAGCCGGGGTGCCAGGCTCCGGGAATTTCGTGTCTTCGAGGAAGCCCGGATTTCCAGTCTTCTGAAGGATAGCCAACAAGACCGCCTCGTTGAGGGCAAGACGATAATCCTGGACGGCGAAACGCAAATCGTCCGTGTCCAGGGGAAGAACGGTGTTTCGGCACGCTTCGCCTCTCCGAGGAATGAGGTGACGGCGGCAGAGATCGAGATTTCGATCCAGGATGACAGCTTCGGAGCCAAGGGCGGGGCCAAGGCCGTCCTTCGGCCTCAGATGGAGACAAGCAGCGCGACGGGGTTCTTTGCCAAGGACAAGCCGGTTTTTGCCAACGCCGGGTCCATGAGATATTCGGCCGGCGAGAAGCGTTTTATATTAAGCGGGCAGGTGAAAATGTGGCAGGACAAAAAGGTTCTTCTCGGCCAGGAGGTTTCCTTCAACGAGGAGACGGGAGAGATGCAGGGCCATGGGGATATCAAGTCCATCTTTCCCCATACGCCGAAGGAAGGAGAAAAAGAAGAACGCGTAGAAATTTCCGCCGGCCGGATGAGCTATGATCCCAAAGCCAATCAGATCTTCTATGAAGACGGCTGTTCCCTGAAGATGAGAAATATCGACCTGAGCGCCGGTCTTATAACCGTCCTGCCCGGAGAAGCGGCCGGGAAGGTCCGCTCGATGAGGGCCACGAAGAAAGTGACGATCATCCAGGAGGGGAGAGAGGCCGTCGGGGAAACGGCGGAATACGATGTGGAAAAAGACACGATGGTCCTCACCGGCCGGCCGGTCCTGACCCTCAAGGACAAGGGCACGGTCAGGGGTGACAAATTGACTTTCCGCCTGGGCGATGGTACAATCCTCGTCGAAAATCAAGATCAACAAAGATCGGTGGCAGTTATAAAATCGTGACCGATGAAATCCTATTTAAAGGCCGTCCAGCTCACCAAAAGCTATCACGGAAAGAAGGTCGTGGATAATGTCAGCGTTGAAATCCGGAGGGGCGAAATCATCGGCCTCCTCGGGCCCAACGGAGCCGGAAAGACAACGACCTTCTCCTTGATCCTGGGCCTTGTCCCCCAAGATTCCGGTCAAATATTTTTAGACGGAGAAGAGATCACGGAGTATCCGATGTATCTCCGCGCCCAGCGGGGCGTCTGCCTTCTGCCCCAAGAGCCTTCCGCGTTCCGAAAGCTCACCGTTGAGGACAACCTGCGGGCCATCATGGAGACCTTGCCGGAAGCCTACCCTCAAAGAGCGAGCAGACTGGAAAAGACCCTCAAGGAATTCGGGCTGGAAAAGCTGGCCCGGGCTAAGGCGGTCACATTATCCGGCGGAGAGCGAAGAAGGCTGGAGATCGCCCGGGCCATGGTCTCCCAGCCGGAATTCATCCTCTTGGATGAGCCGTTCACGGGCATAGACCCGATTGCCGTCGAGGAATTACAGAAGATCATGAATTCCCTGAAAGAAAAGGGCTTGGGCGTCCTTGTCACCGACCATAGCGTCCGGGAGACTCTGAAGATCGTCGACCGCGCCTATATCATCGACAAAGGAAGGATTTTGAAAGAAGGAACCCCCCGGGAGCTGGTGATGTCCGAGGAGGTCCGGCGAAGCTATTTAGGAGAAGAATTCCGGCTGTGAGAAAGGGCGGCTTGACCGCCCAAGGCATTAGCGATGGTGATGAGACAGCGGCTTGACCAAAGGCAGGTTCAAAAATTGATCCTGGCCCCTGCCCTCCAGCAGGCGATCAAGCTCCTGCCGCTGACCAACCTGGAGCTGATCGAAGTGATCGACGAGGAGCTCTCCGAGAACCCGCTCCTGGAGCTTGAAGAAGAAGCCGTCGAAAAAAAGCCCGAGGAGGCGGCCAAGGAAGCGGAGAAGGAAGAGGAAAAAAGCGAACCTGCGGAGGAGCCCGTTCCGGGCGAGCCGGAGATCGAGGACGTTCCGGAAACGCCCGAGAACCAGGAAGAGCTGGAGTTTGAGTCCTATTTTTCAGAATACATCGACGATGGCTTTCGCTCGCTGTCCTATGAACGAAGAGAAATCCCCTCTCTCGAGAACACCCTGTCCAAAAGCGCTTCCCTCTGGGACCACCTGAACTGGCAGGCCAACCTGAACTTCTTTGAGCCGGCGGACCAGGAAATCGCTCAGCTCATCATCGGCAACATCAACGAAGACGGGTACTTGACGTCCTCCGTCCCGGAGCTCGCCCTGGCGGCCCAGACGACAGAAGAAAAAATCATGGAGATCCGGGAAAAGATCAAGATGTTCGACCCGGTCGGCGTCGGCAGCCTGGACTTGAAGGAATGCCTGCTCGCCCAGATGGATTATCTTCAGCTCAAGGACGATGTGACTCGGACGATCATCTATGAGCATCTTGGCCTCCTCGAGAAATCTGATTTTGCCCAGCTGGCCAGGCTTTTAAACGTTCCCATGGCGACCATCAAGTACCATATCGAAATCATCAAGCGGTTCGACCCCGCTCCGGGGCGCAAGTACAGCGAAGACCGGACGAACTACGCCGTGCCGGATATCCTCGTCAGCAAAGAAGGGTCGGACCTTCGAATCGCCCTGAACGATGAAGGCCTTCCCAGGCTCCGCCTCAACTCCTACTACAAAAGCCTCCTGGCCAAGGCGCTTAAAGAAAACCCGGAGGCCTACCGCTTTCTTAAGGACAAGATGAAAAAAGCCCTCTGGTTCCTGCGCAGTCTCGACCAAAGAGACCGGACCATTTACAAGGTCGCCAAGTATATCGTCGACCGGCAGCGGGATTTTATCGAAAAAGGGATGGATTTTATCCGGCCGCTGACCCTGATGGAGATCGCCCAGGAGATCGGCGTCCATGAATCCACCGTGGGTCGGGTCGTCGCCAACAAATATATCATGACGCCCTGCGGCGTCTTTTCCTTGAAGTACTTCTTCCACAAGTCGCTCCACGATGATTTCGGCGAGGGAGTTTCTTCGCTGCGGGTCAAGGACAAGATTCGGAAGCTCGTCGAAAACGAGGACAAGGGAAGCCCCTTCAGCGATATCGAAATCGGAGAAATCCTGGCCCGGGAGAACTTCAAGATCGCCCGGAGGACAGTAGCCAAGTACCGGAAACAGTTAAAAATCTTGCCTTCCCATATCAGGAAACGTAAGTTTGTCATGGAGGGATCTTCATGAATGTCCATTATACGGCCCGCAAAATGCAGTTCACTCCGGATCTCCGGCAGTACTGCGAGAAAAGGTTCAAGTCGCTGGAGAAACTCCTGAATTTCGCCACCGGGGTGGACGTGATCTTGTCGTCCGGGAAAAACAGGCAGCAGGCCGAGATCCATATCAAAGCGAAGGGCGCCGGGCTCGTCGTGATCGAAGAGAGCCATGATATGCTCAACTCGCTGAACCTGGCCTTCGACAGCCTGGAAAAAAAGGTCAAAAAGGAACGGGAGAAGTACCGCGAGAAAAAACGGCGGGGCGGCCGCGAGCGAAAGGCCTTCGCTCTTCCGGCGGAGACCGTCGAAAGAGGAGGGCGGATCGTACGGGCCAACTATTATACGCCCAAGCCCCTGACCCTGGAAGAAGCCCTGATCCAGTTCGACCTGAACAAGAAACGGACTTGTGGAGCCGGAATGAAGAACGAAGAGCCGGGCCTTGCCCCGAAAGTCCATCAGCTCCTGAAGGAGGACTTCGTCCTGGCGGACCTCCAATCCCAGACCAGGGAAGAGGTTCTTCAGGAGCTGGCCCAATTCATCAAGGCCAAGACGGCGGAGCTCTTTGAACAAGACCTGTATGAAAAGCTGCTGAAGCGGGAGAGATTGGGGAGCACGGCGGTCGGAGAGGGCTTTGCCATTCCTCACTGCAAGATCCAAGGCGTCGAATCACCGTTCGTCGCCCTGGCCGTCTCCAAGAAAGGCATAAGTTTTGATGCCGCCGACGGGAAACCCTCTTTCGTCTTTTTCGTGGTTGTGACTCCCGCGGATCATCCCAGCCTGAACCTTCAGATCCTGGCCGTGGTGGCCCATCTCATCCGCCGATCCCGGCATCTTTCCAAAAAACTGACCAGGGCCCGGACGAGCCGGGAGATCCTGGACATCATTCGGGAGGAAGAAGAGAAATTCTCTTGAGCAAGAATGCC
>JAPKZH010000057.1 GCA_026393905.1 Candidatus Aminicenantota bacterium | reverse complement strand
CGTTATTCCAGCCCTACTAATGAGGTTTACTGTCCGCAGCTCCGTGTTTCCTCGGGCGGCATATTGTATGAAAACGACCGGAGGGCCTTGAGCGGCGGCGGATTTTCCAGCGGAGGATCCTCCGACGGAGGATCCTCGTCCGGCTCTTCCGGGTCCGGCGGCTCAGGAGGCTCGTCAGGGAACTCCGTGAGCACGTCAGGTAGCTCCAGCTCCGGCAGCGCAAGCGGTTCCAGCGGCAGCGGCGGTTCAGCCAAGGGCGGAGTCATAAAATAAGTTTGTCTGGTCGAATTCGGTCGTCAGCGAAGCCAGACCGAGAGCCGGATAAAAGGAGCGTCGAGCAGGACCCAATAGTTCTTGACGGCCTGGGCGAAAGCCTCTTTGAACTCCGGTCTGAGCGGCTCGACTGGGGCAAACTTCCAGGATAACGGGTTGATGTAGCTTCCTCCCTGTTTGATCCTGTAATCCAGGTGCGGTCCTGTGGATTCTCCCGAAGAGCCGACCGCCCCGATATCCTCTCCGCTTTTGACCCGGTCTCCCTCTTTCACCAGGATTCTCTGGAGATGAAGATACATGGTTTCGTAGCTGTTTTTATGGCGAATTCTCACCATTCGGCCCGACGCGCCGTTCCACCCGGCAAAGGTGACCAAGCCGTCGGCCGTGGCGTGGACGGGAGTTCCCACGGGCGCGCCATAATCAACCCCGTAATGGGCCCTGTAAACTTTTTGGATGGGATGCAAACGGCTGGTGCTGAAGCGGGAGGTGATCCGGGCGTAAGGAAATGGCGACCTTAAAAATTCCTTCCGGAGAGATTTTCCTCCGGCGTCAAAGTAATCGGATTTTTTTGTGTCGGGATAGGTGAAGCGGAAGGCCTGGAACGTCCGTCCTTGGCAGGTGAACTCGGCGGCTAGGATCTCGCCGTAGCCCGTGAATTTTCCGTCTAGGAATTTTTTTTCGAAGACCATCCGGAACGAGTCGCCCTTGCGGAGCTCGGTGTAAAAATCGATGTCCCAGGCAAACAGATCGGCCAAGCTCATGGCCAGGATGGGCTTTTCGTTTCTCTGAAGCATGGTGTTGATCAGGATATCCTCGATCGTCCCCCAGACGAAGGCGGGCTTTGTCTCGAACGGAAATTCTTTTTTCGCGGCCTCGAAACGTCCCTCTTTCGGTGAGATGAGGAGATAGCTGCGCTCGTCGATATCGTATTCGATGGACCGGACCTTGCCCTCGGAATCCGCATAAAAACGCATCTCATGGCCGGCGATGATTTTTTTCTGATTCAAAACGGGTTTGACGTCCTCCGTGAACTGATGAATTTCGGCATTGGAAAAATTATGCCGAGCGAGGATGTCCGACAGCGTCTGCCCTTTTTTGATGATTTCCCTGCGGACCGTGAGAGGCGGGGTTTCAGGCTTTGCGGGAGAGAGGCCGGCCTGGCGAGCCACTGGGGCCGGCGGCTTTTTTTGAAAAAGAAAATACACGAAGACGATCACAAGCGCGAGGAGAACTCCCAGCGTTCCCCCGATCAGGTACCGCCGTTTTTTCATCTTAGGTCTTCGATTTTAAAAACGCGCATCGTTATGCCTTCGTTCCAAAAAAATTATTGCTCAATGTCCCTTCAATATTATTGAACAGACAGCCAAAAGGCAAAGCCAAGATCATCATTTTCTCTGGAGGTGTTCATTTTTAAGGTTGCCTTTTTGAGCCGCGGATTTTTTTGGCCCGTCTTCGCTCGATTTCCTTAAAGACAGGCTTGTGCAGGACAAGAACATAATAGAGGACGAGGCAGCCCAGGATCACGGCAGAACGACGGGCATTTCCCAGGATGAGCGAAACGACGGCATAGACAACGATGGCGATGAGAAGGATGAGATGAACGATGGCGAAGATCGTATCGCCGAGAGGCGATTTTTTCGGAGGCGGAGAGGCTTTCGACGGCATCTAATATCAACGCAATAACTAAAATGACATCCCCGTTCGGGCGGCGCTTAGGCCGTCCGCAGCCCCTACATTGTCACTTTATTTATTACGTTTGTATTAGAGTCGTTTTTCTCCAGCTCCACTCACGGCCGGACCATGAATAAGGAAAGGATTCTCGGAGCCCATTCCCCTCGGCTCTCCCGGCCGGGCAGAGTCGTATTCTCTCTATTTGCCCTCAATCCGTCGGACGGAGATGATGGTGACCGTCTGGCGCGGCGCATCTTGGTAGCCCTTGATGGTGGCCGTCGGCACGGCGGCAATGGCGTCCACTACATCCAGGCCTTTGGTGACTTTGCCGAAGACGGCGTATTTATACGTATCCAGGGAGAGGTTGTTGACGTGATTGATGTAAAATTGGGCCGTGGCGCTGTTCAAGTCTTCCATGCGGGCCATGGCGATCGTCCCCCGCAGGTTGCTCAGGCCGTTTCCGGATTCATTCTTGATCGGAGCCCTGGTCTGTTTTTCCACGAAGTCGGCCGTCAGCCCGCCGCCCTGGATCATGAATCCTTTGATCACCCGATGAAAAATCATCCCGTCGTAGAATTTTGCGTCCGCATACGATAGAAAATTTTTCACCGAGATTGGGGCTTTGACCATATCAAGCTCGATGGTGATGTCGCCTTTGCTCGTCTTCATGAGAACCGTAAGATTTCCTTGGGCCTCGGCGGGCGATGAATGAGCTAAGAACAGACCCAGGCAGAATAGGCTCACCAGGATTCTTGTTAGCATTGTAACCTCCTCATCCAAGCCGGAGAGCGGCCGGAGTGTTTGAAGATAACAGAACTCGGAGTCCAAATCAACCTTCTCGATATTCCCGTTTCTTGGTATGATAGACGTGTGTGTGAGGCGCCCGCAATTAATATCAACGTAATAATTAAAATGACATCCCGGTTCGGGCGGCGCTTAGGCCGCCCGCAGCCCCCGGGCCCCGGGGAACCAGTCCCGTCGGACACTCTTGGAGGGAAACCCTTATTCCGGGTTTCCCTCCAACGCTCGCTTCGCTCCCTGCCTCCTTTCCAAG
>JAPKZH010000232.1 GCA_026393905.1 Candidatus Aminicenantota bacterium | reverse complement strand
GCCAAAAACAAGCGCTTTGGTTTCGTCAAGGAATAATGTATGCTATTTTATCCAATTCGCAATTTAAGGATCACAGGCGGTGAAACCTCTCTTATGATCGTACAGGAGTCGGCATGGCGGTTTTGATCAACATCGTTATGGCCGTCGCCACTTTATATTTTTATGTCCTGGCCAGCCGCCGCTTTTATCGCCGGGAAGAGCCGTTCCTGGGATATTTGGGAGCGGCCGTCGTACTCGATATCGCGACAGCCCTCCTGGCCTCGTTCAGACTGACGCCGACGACCACTCTGCCGGGCTCTCATGGCGCTCCCTGGCACAGCATTCTTTTTCTCCTTCATATGTCGTCCGCGACACTCGGCATGTTCGGTTTCATCTTTGTTTTTCTGGTTCTTGTCATCAAGGGCAAAGACCGCCCCTACGACAAACTTCGAACATTCCAGTACCGGGTCCTGCTGCCCGCCTGGGCGCTTGGGGAAGTGATCGCTCTCACCAACTCCATCCTGAAGATGGTTCTAAAAATCAGGATCTACGATTATTTCTAGCTCATGCAATACGGAGCTGGATAAAAATTCTTTATCAGCACTTGCCATTTCGACTTATTTGTTTTATTAGTGATAACAAATAGGAATTAAAGGGAAAAGCTTGAACCGGCAAGGAGCACAGATGAAGCCAAAGACATTCTATTTCTTGATGATCGTTTGCCTTTTCATTCTCGGCTTCGCGGGGCCAAGGGCGGATCAAAAGCAGGAGATCCGCAGGGCCATCGCATTCAAAGAGGATCTTTGCCTGACCCAGGCCGACTGGTTTCCCTATCGTTTGAATGTTGACGCCGAGGGAAATATCTACGTCCTCTCGGGAAAAGAGCAGACATTCATCGTTTTCGATTCCTCGGGTCGCGAGCGTTCCCGCCGGCAAATCGCGAAAGGACAGGGACCCGGGGAATTTTCAGATTTCGAGTTCGTGTTCGATAAGAGCGGCCGGCTGTTTGCGGCCGATTGGGCCCAACGCCGACTTACGGTTTTCAATAAAGACTTCCGGATCGATAAGATTGAGAAACTCAACTTGTACGGAGATCAGTTCCTCATGGACTCCGAGGGCCAGAGGTATTTCCTGGCTTATCAGATACTGGCGAAAACGAGAGAGCGCAATCGCGTCGTCTTGACGAGATGCGATGCAAACGGGAAGATCCTCAAAGAAATTGCTTCGTATGAATGGGGCCCCAGGCGGCGCGGGGACGGGACTTTCGAGGAGGACCTCTATCGAATCCAGCTAAAATACACCCTCGATCCGCAGGACAATGTGTACTATGCCTTTTCGAATAAATACGAAGTATTCATCGTTTCCCCAGAAGGCGATCCTATCCGGACGATCAAGAAGGACGCTAAAACCCGCAAAGTGACCAAAGAAGACATCGACCGGCTGCTTCCTCCGTCTTCGAGCAAGTCGCCTTATAAATACATCATTCCCGAACATGTTCCCTCGATCGCGGGCGTATTTCCTCTGAAGAATGACTATCTCCTCGTCGTTACATTTGAAAAGACCGGACAGGACATGGCTTTGGCCGGGGATCTTTTCGACGGCGGCGGGCGCCTCGTCACAACGGTTGCCGTTCCTCGATACTACCATTGGGACTTCCTTTTAGCTCCCCAAAAAAGCAAGGCGCTTGTCAGAGGCGATTATTTCTATACGATCGAGGCCGATGCCGATGAGGAAAATTTCTGGGTGAAGCGGTATAAAATCGTCTGGGAATAATATGAACGTCTTTCTTAAGGCGCTATGGGTTTTAGGGATGATCACTTTTACGACCATGCTGGCCGGGCAGAGCGTCGTCGATAATCCAGCGAAGCCTGCAGCGAAAAATGCGGGACGAACCGTGGCGCTCGAAGAAATCGTCACCGTGCGAGACGGCGGCGAAGCATTCTATTTCGAGTGGCCGCGGCATATCCAGGCCGCGCCGGACGGTTCGTTTTTCCTCGTCTGCCAAAACCAGCTTCTTCAGTTCGATACGTCCGGACGCTTCCTTCGCAACTATTACAAACAAGGGCAGGGCCCGGGGGAAATGCAATATGCCGCAAGTTACGGCTTCGACGGCCGGACGCTCATAGCCTTTAGCTTCCCCAAGGTCTTGCGCTTCGAACTCGACGGCCGCTATCTCGGCGAATACCGGATCAACCCGAAGGCAGGGAGTGTTAATTTTCTCGATGCTTACGGCGGCCGCTGCTTATTCGTGAAATATGCTTTCCCGGCGGGAAAGGTGGAATCCGAAGTCGTGGATATGCCTCAAGTTTTGGTTTTGGTGTCAGGGAACGGGGAGAATATCCGCGAACTATCGAGTTTTCCCATCAAGGCTTTCGTTATGAGAGGCGAAAGAGGCGGAGGGGCAATGGATTATTTGAACCGGCTGCTCACGGCGTCTGTGGGCGACGGCAGGATGTTTATCTCCCACACACAAGAATATCTGGTGAAGCTTTATGACTCAGGCTCGGACCGCGTCCTCCGTACGTTTTGCAGGGAATATGACCGGGTTCCATTAACCCCTGAAGAAAAAGGAAAAAGGAAAAAGCCCATCGCTTTTGTGGGACCCAATAAAAAACCTGTGATTCCTCCCCCCCAAAAATACTCGAACGACATCCGTGACTTATACGTCGTCGGAGACCGGCTGTGGATTCTTACCTCGGCCTTCGATCCGGAAAAAGGAAAACTAGTGGACATTTTCGACTTCGAGGGCCGCTATCTCGATGCTTTTTATCTCCCTCT
Organism: Candidatus Aminicenantota bacterium; assembly: GCA_026393905.1. GTDB lineage: Bacteria > Acidobacteriota > Aminicenantia > Aminicenantales > UBA4085 > JAPKZH01. The sequence continues at coordinate 1,004 of JAPKZH010000232.1, read as the reverse complement.
CCCCAAAAACCTTGCGCCGGAGGGCTATGATCCACTATGCATTATCGATGGCCGGATCTACGCCATCGAGCTGAACCCCGACGAGACCGCCGTCCTCCGGGTGTTTCGGATTTCGGACCCGGGCATAAAATAATATGGTATTTTTCAGCTCACTCGAGCGACCAATAGTTTTCCTTGCGGTGGCCGATTCTGATAATGAGAACCACGAGTTTTTTTTCTTCTTTTTTGAATACGATCCTGTAATCCCCGACTCTTAATCTGTAAAGGTCTTCTTTGCTTCCGGCAAGGCGCTTGATGTTGTTTTTTAGCGCCCCGGGATTTTCGGCCAGGATCAAAAGCTTCGCCTTAATGATTTTTTGATGGGCGCGGTCGATTCTCTTGAGATCATCAACGGCTTTCTCCAGGAATTTGAGTTTATACAAGCTCAAAGACCCAGCCGTTTCCAGACATCTTCGGCGTCAACGAGGCGATCCCGGCCCGCTTTTAGCGCTTTCAGCCTTTTCTGGGCGATTTTGAGATCAAGAAGATCAAAATAGACTGCCAGCGCTTTTTCAATGATATTGCTTTTTTTCTCGCCGAGCTCTCGGGCTAGGGTTTCGAGCTCTTTAGAAATCTCTTCGTCCAGAGTGATGTTATGTCTCGTCTGCATTTTTTATCTCGCTTTACACTTCATATAATATACACAAAATATGTGTATTGTCAAGCCCGGTGAGTATCTTGAGATCAACTTGACATCCCTCCACGTTGCGCTATATCATCCATGACGATGGGACGAGGTAAAACCGGCGCATGAACGTTCATTCAGCCAGCCCAGCGAAAAACGAATTTCTTATCCTTAGGCCAGCCGCGTATGATTCCAAACGCTATGGAACCGTAAAAGGAAGCGACGATCTCGCTTCGGCGAGCGCCTGACCGGAGTTGAATTCAAGGATGAAATGCCCCAAGTGTACGCATGAGAATCCGGCCGATACGCGATTCTGCGGGAACTGCGCGGCGCCGCTTAT
>JAPKZH010000483.1 GCA_026393905.1 Candidatus Aminicenantota bacterium | reverse complement strand
ACAATCCGGAGACAGCCTCACTCCCCATCCGGGTTTTTCAGGATAAACCCTCCATCGTCGCTTCAGCCGTCTCCGGATCGCTTCCCTTTCCTGCCCACACGAAATGGAAGCGATCCATAATTTTTAATTTCGATTCTTCTCTTCTGCTTATCCTTCCCCCGTAATCCGCCAAGATGGTAGAGAAGCGTCCTATTTGATGAGCAAGAACGCGTAGCGGTCCATGGACTCGCCGTATTCCGCAAGGACATGGATGGGATAGCCGACTTTCCTGACCGTCGAATAGACATCGACGGCCAGCGCTTCGGGGGCGGGGCGCGCCATCCGCGGCTCCTTGCAGGTTTCCCGCTTCGCGGAGCATTCGGCGCAAAGGTTGCAGCTGTCCATGAAGAGAAGGAAAGCCCGTTCGTGGCCGGAGAGAAAGACCTCTTTTTCCAGTTTGAGGAGTTTCAAGTTCGTTTTCCAGGACCAGGCGAAGCGGTCCTCGGGCTTGCGGACCTTCTTCTCAAAATGAAAGATCACGGCTTTGTTGTATTCCCTGAAAAACCGCCTGCACTCGACGACCAACGGTGTGTTGGGGGGACAGACGGCCGTCCTCCCGTATTCGCCGCAGCCGAACATGCACTTCATCCTGACCCACTGCGAAATGACGATTTTTTCCGGGTCGATCCAGCGAAAATCGGAGAACCCATTTTTCACGAACATTTGTTCGAGTTTTTTTTGGCTGGTCATGGGCCACATCCTTTGTTCAAAACTAGGGACATTATAACATACAAGGACGGCGGTTAAATCCACCTATAGTTCTCTTCAGCCCAAACATTTCCAGAATCCGTTGTCAGATGCCAACGCCTCTTTGAAATCATTCAAACGGAGATGCCTACTGGCGCGCCACGACGCTAGGGGCCTGTCACCGGATTTAGTATAATAGACCTATGTTTTGCCTGATTCTGGCCCGCCCTGAAAACCCTGAAAATATCGGGCTTGTCGCCCGGGCCATGAAGAACACCGGATTCGGCGAGCTGCGCCTGGCCGGGACGGGCAGGCCGGGTCCCTTGGCCTTCAAAACGGCCGTCCATGCCGAGGAGATCCTGGAAAAGGCCGTGCCGTACGCCGACCTTAAGGAAGCGGTGGCCGACCTTCAGGTCGTTTTTGCCGCCACCGCCAAGACGAGAAAAAATTTTCGCGTGCTGGCCGTCCAGGATGCGATTCGGAAAATGTTCGAGTTTCCGGCCTCCGCCAGAATCGGGCTTCTGTTCGGCAACGAGCGGACAGGGTTGACATCCGACGAGCTCAAACAGGCCAATTATTTATTTACGATTCCCCAGGCGCGCCGGCAGCCGTCCTATAATCTGTCGGCCGCCGTCCTCGTCACTCTTTATCTTATTTTTTCCTGGTCGCGGCCAAAGAAAGCGGCGCAACTCAAGAAGCCCATGGTGCGCCGGGACCAGGAATCCCTGATCCGGCTCATCCTCCAAAAATTGGAACTCAAAGGGTTTGTCCACAGGACCAACAAGCAGCACGTCACGGAAATGGTGTATGATCTATTCGGACGGCTGACCCTGACCGAGACAGACAGAAGTTTCCTGCTCGCCCTCTTTTCCAAAGGGCCTGACGAGTTTTAGGGGGACACGACCCCGTGTCCCGATTTCGGCCGCAACAGGGACATCGTCGGGAGTCCCCATGAAAGGAGCATTTTATGGAGAGTCGAGTCATTCAAGTTTCATTTCCCGGTGGAGTGCGTGTCGATGCCGGCTATAAAGACTTTGTGATTCAGACCGACCAGCCGAGCTACGAAGGAGGAACAGGCGCTGCGCCCGCACCCTTCGACCTTTTTTTGGCCTCGCTGGCGACCTGCGCCGGTTATTTTGTCCTGGTGTTCTGCCAAGAACGGCAGATCCCGACGGAAGGCCTGGCCTTATCGATGAGGACAGAAAAGAATCCCGAGACGAAAATGATTTCACGGATTTCGATCGAGATCATGCTCCCGCCCGGCTTTCCCCCAAAATACAAGACGGCCGTGGTCAAAGCGGCGGACCAGTGCACCGTCAAGCGGCACATCGTCGAGCCGCCGGCCTTCGAGGTCGAGGCGAAGCTTCCCCAATAATTCTTATTTTTGGGATTCCGGAAGCCAAAGGTAGTAAAAGCCGCTTTTGAGCCTCGGCAGCCAGGACTCGAGGCTCGTCTCGAGCACCTTTATCTCCTTCAAACCGGCCGCATAAATATTGGTCTTGGTCTTGGGGTAGTATGTGTAAGCGACGACTTTGGCCTCTCCCAGCTTGGCCATCGCCAAGGCTTTTTTGAGGGCGGCATCAAAATAGCCGACGCCGTCGATAAGCTTGAGGCTGAGCGCCTGCCGGGCCGTGTAAACACGGCCGTCGGCGAGCGGCCGGAGCTCTTCAAGGGTCATCTTGTTTTTTCTTCCCGCGACGATCACGTTCAGAAAATCGCCGTAATACTCGTCGATAATCGTCTGGAAGGATTTTTTCTCGTCCTCGGTCATGGACCGGAACGGGCTTCCCGCATCCTTCATTCCGCCCGATTTGATGATGTTCATCTTGACCCCGATCTTGTCGAACAGCGACTCGACGCTCGGAAAAATCGAGATGACGCCGATGCTCCCGGTGATCGTGGACGGATGGGCGATGATCGTATCGCAGGCCGAGGCGATGTAGTATCCTCCGGAGGCGGCGACGCTCATCATCAGGCCGA
>JAPKZH010000016.1 GCA_026393905.1 Candidatus Aminicenantota bacterium | reverse complement strand
CAGGGCCCGCCTCCAGTACGAAAAATTCCTCAAATGTTGGGCGGACGCGGACCCTCGCTTTGTCGAACTCAAAGACGCCAGGGCCCGCCTGGCCAGGCTCAAAGGATACTGATAAAGGCTCATCCAACTCGGGTCAATCTGTTTGCGATTTCTCGGCAAGATCGTCGACTTGATTACGAATTTTCAGGTCTTGGACCGCATCATTAACCACCTCAAGCTTCGGTTTATAGCGGAGAAGCGGCTACTATCATCTAGGAGGCCAGCCGCAGCAGGGCCTGCAGCAGGAGGTTGGCGCCTTTCTCCAAATCTTCCCACCGGATGGTTTCTCGGGGGGAATGGCTGATTCCGTCCGGGCTTGGGATAAAAATCATAGCCACGTCCGTTTTGGAGGCAAGAATCTGGGCGTCATGGCCTGCCCCGCTCGTCACCGGCATGAAGGGATGACCGAGTTTCCGGCATTCTTCCTGGAGAAGTTTGATCAGCCGCTCCGGGATTTTGACGGGCTCGGTCTGGTCGATAATCTTAGAAACAAACGTCAAGCCCCGCGTCGAGGCGATGTCATCGGCCAGCGAAAAGAGGGCGCTTTCGAGCGACCGCATCGTTTCCTTGGAACCACTCCTGAATTCAAAGGAAAAATCGGCCTGGCCGGGCACGACGCTGAAGGCGCCGGGCGAAACATTCACTTTGCCGATTGTGACCATGCTTCCGTAATATTTTGTGGCCACATACTGGGTGCTTTTCAGCGCAAAATCCGCCAGCCCGAGAAAAGCGTCTTGACGGAGCTCGAGCGGCGTCGTACCGGAATGGCTGGCGCTCCCGATAAAAGAGCACCACCGGTAATGCTTGCCGGTGATGAGGTCGACGATGCCGATCGGAACATCTTCTGTTTCCAGGATCGGTCCCTGTTCGATGTGAAGCTCAAGGTAGGCTTCGATTTCGGGAGCGGTTTTCCGGGCTTCGAGGATGCTTTCGGTCGTGAATTCCGTCCCGGCCAGAATTTCCTTCAAGGGATGGCCGAACGAGGTCAGCCCTTTTTCCAGAAGATCTTTATTCAACTCTCCAACAAACGCCCGGCTTCCCAGAAAATCGCCGACGAGGTTGCCTTCTTCGTCCGTGAACGATGCAAGCTCCACGGGCTTTGCCAGGCGGTAGCCTTCTTCGAGGATTCTTCTCAGGCACTCCAAGCCCGACAAAACGCCGATCGACCCGTCGAACATTCCGCCGTTAATTACGGTGTCGATGTGGGAGCCGACCATCACGGTCTTTCCCTGGCATTCTCCGAGTCTCCCGAAAATATTGCCGGCCCCGTCGACGCGATAAACAAGGCCGGCTTCCCGGATCTTCTCTTTCAACCAGGCCCTGGCTTCAAGGTCAGCTTTGCTGAAGGAAGGCCGGGTGACACCTCCCTTGGGATCGCGGCCGATCCGGCCCAATTCCTCGATATCATTTTTAAGTCGGTCGAAATTTATTTGCATAGTCTATCCAAACGAATAAATTTTTTTTATCCCGTCAATCTGAATCAGCGAAGGCGTCGTGGCCATTCCAAGCCTTCCGCAAAGAAAGAGGAGATTCTTCGCTCCGCTCGGAATGACCCTTCGGTTATAATACTTCGTCGGAAAGCTCCTCGCATGTCGGGCAGGCTTTTCGCTATGTTTCTCGCTCCAGCACGCTTCACTTTCTTAATAGCTCGACCATCTCCCGGACAGCCTGGGTGATCCCGACGAGCGCCGTCCGAGCCACGATAAAGAACCCGATGCTGAGCTCTGTGATCTGAGGAATGGCCACGATCGGTCCGACATTCCGGTAATCGAGGCCGTGGCCGGCCGTAACTTCGATACCAAGCTTGTCCCCGAATTCCGCCGCTTTCCGGACATCGGCCAGGGCTTTGTCCCGCGCCTTGCCGGGCTTGAGGTCCGCGTAGATGCCCGTATGGATCTCGATCTGGGGCGCCCCGAGGTCGCGGCAGGCTTGGATCTGTTTGAGTTCGGGATCGACAAAAATGGAGACGCGGATCTTTCCCTTCGCCAGGTTTTTAATGTAAGGGGCCAATGCCTTGCGGTTCGCCACGACGTCTAGCCCGCCGGTCGTCGTGAGCTCCTCCGGCCTCTCGGGGACCAGGCAGACGACATCCGGCTTGATCTTCAAAGCGACTTTCTTCATTTCCTCGGTGGCGGCCATCTCCAGTGTGAGCTTGGTCTTGATGACTTTTCTGATGATCTCTAAATCCCGCTCTTTGATGTGGCGCCGGTCGGTTCTCAAGTGGGTGGTTATTCCCATCGCTCCGGCCTGCTCGGCCAGGAGCGCGAAAAGGGCAGGCTCCGGTTCCGATGCCCCCCGAGCCTCACGCAATGTCGCAAAATGATCGATATTTACGGATAGCCTCATTCTCGGTCCTCCGACCTTTTTAATCCCCTTTGATTGGCCACGGGGGTAGGGGGATTAATA
>JAPKZH010000380.1 GCA_026393905.1 Candidatus Aminicenantota bacterium | reverse complement strand
GCCGGCCGCCGTGCGGACGGCCAGGTGCTCATCGATGATCCCTTTGTATTCGACAGGCATGTCCCAGCCAACAAATTCGATCATCTTGGCGCCGAGTTTTCTGTGGTTGGCATTGAGACGGGTCGTTTTCATTTTAGGATTCCTTGTAATGAATGAATTTCTCCGGGCTGTGAAATAATTTACTACCATAGAATTCAATGACTTGCAAGAAGAAAAAGAGGCTCAGGGCAGGCGCTTCTTTTATAGGCTCTCTTCCATTTGGTGTGGGGAAAAATCGTTTGGGAAACGATCCGGAGACAGCCTCGCTCCCTATCCGGGTTTTTCACGCCGTTCCCGAGCCCTCCTTCTCGGCGGCTCAGAACTCGCTTCCCGGCATCGATTTTACGGACGTTCGCCGGGAAGCTCAGACAACTTCGCCGGCCAGCTACTTCCGAGCCGGCTGCCCTCGAAGAAGGGCTCGGGAAGGCTAAACCCTCCATGGTCGCTCCAGCCGTCTCCGGATCGTTCCCTATCCTAGCGACTCAAAATGGAAGAGAACCCCGTTATATAAATAAAAAGTAGAATTCGATGGCTGGAACAAGTAAAATATTCGGCGATGAGCGCAGAGGAACGGCCACGCAGGGAAGTTTCGGTGATCCTTCCCACCTATAACGAGCGGGACAATATCGGCCCTCTCATCCTTGAAATCCTCAAATACACGCCCCGGAATACCGAAGTCATCGTGGTCGATGACAATTCCCCCGACGGCACCTGGCAGGTCGTGGAAGACATGCGGAAGAACCTTGCCAACCTTTATCTCCTGCGCCGGATCGACAAAAAAGGCCTGGCTTCGGCGCTCCGGGACGGAATCGCCTATTCGAAGGGCGAGATCATCGTCTGGTCGGATTGCGATTTCTCCATGCCTCCGTTCAAGATCCAAGAATTGCTACAGGGGATCAGCCAAGGACAGGACGTGCTCGTCGGGAGCCGGTTCGCTAAGGGCGGCGGCGTTCAGATCGTCGCCGGCAGCAACGACACGCTCCTCGCCTACCTGATGAGCCTGACCCTCAACAGCTTCATCCAGAAAGCCCTCGGCCGCGCCTTCAAGGACTACACCTCCGGCTTCATCGCCTTCCGACGGCAGGTTCTCGAAAAAATCACGCTTCGCGGCGACTACGGAGAATATTTCATCGATTTTATCTACAGGGCGCGCCGGCTGGGCTACAAGGTCGCCGAGATTCCCTATATGTGCGTCGAACGCCGGACGGGCGTCTCAAAAACAGGCCAGAGCTTTTTTGACTATCTGAAAAAGGGATGGAAATATGTCTGGCTGACGGTTAAGCTCAAGTTTACCAAAATTCGATAAAGGACAGGGGTGTCTCAGTCATGAAAGGTCTCATCAAAGTCACACAGGGCGGCCATATTTTTGCCATAGTCCTCCGCAAAGGTTTTTCAAGGCCTGGACCGAATTTTTTCACGCCGGGAGAATTCTCCCAGCAGCTGGGGATGCTCGTCCATCCCAAGGGCAAAATCGTCAAGCGCCACCGGCATAAACTGGTCAAGCGGGAGATTTTCAGGACGCAGGAAGTCCTGGTCCTGCTGGCCGGCAAGATCAAGGTCGAGCTTTACAACGACAAAAGGAAAAAACTGAGAACGGTGATCATGAAACCGGGAGACGCCGTTCTCCTCGCCCGGGGCGGCCATAAGGTTAAAGTCCTGGAGGCGGCCAAGATCATCGAAGTCAAGCAGGGCCCCTATGCCGGCTTCGACGACAAAGAATTCTTCTGACCGAACATGATCCCCGTCAACGAACCCCTCATCGCCAAAAACACGCTGAAATACGTCGCCGACTGCGTTCAAAGCGGCTGGATCTCCTCGGCGGGGTCTTATATCCGGAAATTTGAGGAGGAATTCGCCAAATATCTCAAGGTCAAATATGCCGTGACGACGACCAGCGGCACGACGGCCCTCCATCTCGCCTTGGCCAGTCTCGGCATCGGCCCCGGCGATGAAGTCATCATCCCGGCCCTGACCATGATCGCCGTTCCCTACGCCGTGCTCTATACGGGCGCCCGGCCGGCGATCGTCGATGTCGACCGCGAGTTGTTTAACATCGACCCCGAAAAAATCCTCGAATTCATCCAAAAAGGCTGCCGCTACGACCCGCGGAAGAAACTCCTGATCAACAAAAAGACCGATCGCACGGTCAGAGCGATCCTGCCCGTCCACCTCTACGGCCATCCGTGCCCCATGGACCGGATCATGGCCATTGCCAAAGACTATTCTCTGCGGGTCGTGGAGGACGCGGCCGAAGCGCACGGCGCCCTGTTCTACCCGAAGAGCGATCCTCAACAGGCGCAGTATGCGGGGGCGATCGGCGACGTCGGCTGCTTCAGTTTTTACGCCAACAAGATCGTGACGACCGGCGAAGGCGGAATGGTCGTCACCAACGACGCCAAGGTGGCCGATCGGGCCCGGAGTCTTAAAGATCTTGCCCATGCCCCGCAAAAAAGGTTTCTTCATACCGAGCTGGCGTTCAATTACAGGATGACCAACGTCCAGGCCGCCATCGGTGTCGCCCAGCTCGAGGAAATTGAAAAATACATCGAGATCAAGCAAAACATGGCCTCTCGATACAAGAGGCTTCTCTCGGGAGTGCCGGGTCTGACCCTCCCCTGCCAAAAAGAATGGGCCCGGAACGTCTATTGGATGTACGCAGTTCTCGTGGAAAAAGAATTCGGCTTGACCCGGGATGAATTCATGAAAAAACTCAAGGCGGAAGGCATCGATACCCGGACATTTTTCATTCCGGTCCACGAGCAACCGGTCTTTGCCAAAGAAAAAGAATACCGGGGTCTGTCCTTTCCCGTGGCCGAAGAACTATCCCGAATCGGCTTCTATCTCCCCTCGGGCTTGGCGTTGACAAAAAGCCAAATCGAAGAAGTCTGCAGGGCGATAATAAGAATAAGCGCGTCATCCCGAGGAGCGTAGCGACGTGGCGACCTCACAATTTTGCAGACGGCCACGCCGAGAGACTCGCCATGGCCAGACTTTATTTCATTAGCAAACATGGAAAAAATCGAATACCGAAAACACTTCGAGCTCGAGGAAAACTTTTGGTGGTTCCGTGGTCGCCGCGAAATCCTCCGGAACATCCTCTTATCGCGGCTCAAACAAGATCAAAAGCTCCGGCTGCTTGATGCGGGCTGCGGCGCCGGCTATAACCTCAAATTCTTCGAAGCCTTCGGGACGGCCTTCGGATGCGATTACTCCGAAGACGCCCTTTATTTCTGCCGCCTCAGGGGCCTCAAAAAACTGGCCAGGGCCGATGTCCGAAGGCTGCCCTATAAAAATGAAAGCTTCGATTTCGTTTCCCTCCTCGATGTGATCTCCCACGAGAGCATTCAAAACGACATGGATGTCTTGAAGGAAATCGGCCGGCTGCTCAAAAGCGGAGGCACCTTTCTTCTGGCCGATAACGCCCTGGAAATCCTCGGCGGCCCCCATGATGCGGCTTATCATGTCAGGGAGCGCTACAGAAAGAAGACCTTGAAGAGGCGTCTTGAAGCGGCCGGATTTACGCTGGTCCGCGGCAGCTATTTCAATTTTCTTCTCCTGCCCGCCATTTTTATCATCCGGCTTTGGGAAAACCTTCAAACGCCTAAAAAACAGGATGTCCGATCGGACCTCGAAGCCGTCCATCCACGACTGAACGCCGTTCTTTATGCCATCCTCCAACTCGAAGCCTTTTTGTCCAGGCATATCAATCTTCCGTTGGGCAGCTCCATCGTCTGCCTGGCCAGAAAACGCTACTGAAACGTCCTGCAGGTTTGTCTCATCATGTCCTAAATCGATGTCCCGAAGTGTCCTATATTTTTGATCAAGAAGATTATGAGACAAAGAAAACGCATCTGGGCTTCTCCGTTATCGCGAGAAGGCCTATTTTTGTGAGCAAAACTCAGTTTCTTCTGTTGATAAATGGAGGTGTTTCTTAAAAGTTGTTTTAAGTATAATAAAGAGCTATCGATGTTAAAAATTAAAGCTCAACTGAAAGCCGATATTTTCGAGAGGCTGAAGAGCCGGTACCCGCTCTCGCCTTCCGACATCGATTTCCTCTACCCGCCCCAGCTAAAGATGGGAGACTTGGCGCTTTCGCTCCCCTTCCCGCTGGCCAAAAAGCTCAAGGCCAACCCCCGCCAGATTGCTCAGGAAATGCTCGTCCTGCTCGAGGGTCTTCCCTGCGTCGACAAGTTGGAGGTGGCGGGCGCCGGCTATGTCAATTTCTTCCTTGAGAAAAAAGATTTCTTTAAATATAGGCTTCGATCCATCCGGACCTCTTCGCTCCGGCCGGAAGAAACCAAGATCATCGTCGAGCATACCAACATCAACCCCAACAAAGCCGCCCACATCGGCCATCTCCGGAATGCCTGCCTGGGCGACACGCTGGTCCGGTGCCTGAGAGATAAAGGCGAGACGGTCGAGGTCCAGAATTATATCGACGACACCGGCGTCCAGGTCGTTGATGTCGTCTTCGGGGTCCTGGAGTTGGAGAAAAAATCGCCGGCCGACCTGGAAACCATCGAGAAATTCGATTATTACTGCTGGGACCTCTATTCGCGGACCGTCGCTTATCTGGACGGTCATCCCGAAACGCAGGCTCGCAAGACCGAAATCCTCAAAAGAATCGAGCACGGCCAAAATCCTGAATCCGGACTGGCCCATGCCATCTCCCGCCGGATCCTCACGGCCCATCTGGCCACGATGAAGAGGATCGGCGTGGCCTATGATGTCCTCCCCTGCGAAAGCTCGATCCTCGGCCTGAAATTCTGGGAGATGGCGTTCGCCCTTCTCAAAGATAAGCAAGGGATCACCTACGTTTCGGAAGGCGACAACAAAGGCTGCTGGGTCATGAAACTCGAGGATGAGGCCGAAAAAGAAAAGATCATCGTTCGCTCGGATGGGACCGTAACCTATGTCGGAAAGGATATCGCCTACCAGCTCTGGAAGTTCGGCCTGCTGGAAAAAGATTTCTATTATGAGCCGTTCCTCAAGGACGACGGCCACACGCTCTGGATCAGCACGGCCGCGCCGAATGACAGCGGACAGGCCTTCGGCGGGGCGAGCAAAGTTTACAACGTCATCGATACGCGACAGTCCTATCTCCAAAAAGTGGTCGTCCAGGGCCTGAGGGCTCTCCATTTCTTCCGCCAGGCTGAAAAATCGAATCATTTTTCCTACGAGATGGTCGCCCTCTCGCCGCGAAGCCTTAAAGAGCTGAACATCGAAGTCAGTCGGGAAGAGGCCGGGAAAGCATTCCATGAGGTTTCGGGCCGGAAGGGCCTCGGGGTCAAAGCCGACGACTTGCTCAACAGGCTCGTCGAAAAAGCCTTGGCCGAGGTCGACAAGAGAAACCCGGACCTCCGCCCGGAGCAGAAAAAGCGGACGGCCGGCCAAATCGCCTGCGGCGCCCTTCGCTATTTCATGCTGAAATACGCCAGAAACTCGCTGATCATCTTTGATTTCGATGACGCCCTGAGCTTCGAAGGGGAAACCGGGCCTTATCTCCAATACACGGCGGTCCGGCTGAACAGCATTTTCCGGAAGATGGAAGACCGCGAAGGGGTGAGTCTGGCGGATATCGAAAAAGGCCTGAGTTCGGAAGGACCGGAGGCCGCGGCCTGGCCGGAATTCCCCATCGAAAGCCTGGCTCCGGAAGAGGTTTCTTCCTTTTGGGATCTCATCATCTATGCCGCCCGGCTCGAAGAAGAAATCCTTCACTCCGTGGAATCCCTCGAGTTTTCCCACTTGGCCAAATTTGCCTTCAACCTCTGTCAGAAATTGAACGCCTACTATCATCGCTACCCGATCCTCGCCGAAGAAAATAAGGCGGTCAAAAACATGAGGATCGCGACCATCTATTTCGCCAGGCAAGTTCTCGCCCGGACGCTCGACCTCATGGGAGTCCCCGTGCCGGAGAGGATGTAACTAATTTATCATGGCCTAAAGGGCTGCCTGCGAACCATGAAAATATCCGATTTGTTGAAATCTTTGGAGTCACAAGCCCATTTTCTAAGTAATTTAAAGTGTCATGGCGAGCCTCTTGGCGTGGCCATCTGACCCCAAGGGTCATTCCGAGCCAAGCGAGGAATCTCCGCTTTTGTCGCGAGAGACATAAGCGGAGATTGCCACGGCACTGCGTGCCTCGCAATGACAGGTCAAATTGCCACGTCGTTTCGCTCCTCGCATGTATGAAAGCGCTACGGATGTCAATGACAGGATCAGGCTGCCACGGCACTGCGTGCCTGGCAATGACAGGGTCGCGTCGGATCGCCACGATTCGCTCGCTCTGACACAGAAGATAATTGCCATTTCGGCCAAATTCACTATAATAAATAGCTTGAACGGCGGCTCCATCGGGATCGGCCGTGAAACCATACGATGGTCTCATAGGTTTTATGTTAAGGATTCGGATATAAAGATTCTGGTAGACACGCCGAATTCAAAGATTCTTCGTAAGGACTCGAATCCTTCGATGATTTTGGAAAGGAGGCTTGTGAATGATCGCCGTTGAACACCTCACCAAAAAGTACGGTGACCTGATGGCCGTCAGCGACCTGAGCTTCAAGGTCGAAAAAGGAAAGATCTGGGGCTTCCTGGGTCCCAATGCTGCCGGCAAGACAACGACCATGCGCATCCTGACCGGTTACCTTCCGGCGACGGACGGGAAAGCATCGGTCGGAAAATTCGATGTCTTCGAACATCCCAACGAAGTCAAACAGATCCTGGGCTATCTTCCGGAAGTCCTGCCGCTCTACCCGGACATGACCGTCACGGAATACCTCAACTTTGTCGCCTCGATCAAAAAAATCCCCTCCGCCAAGAAAAAAGAAGCGGTCGGCAAAGCGATCAAGGTCAGCGGGCTGGACCAGGTCAAAGGCCGCTTGATCAAAAATATCTCCCGCGGCTTCAAACAGAGAGTCGGCGTCGCCCAGGCCCTCGTCCATGACCCCCAGGTTCTCATCCTCGATGAGCCGACGATCGGCCTCGACCCAGCCCAGATCATCGAGATCCGCCAGTTGATCAAATCCCTCAAGGGCGAACATACGATCATCCTGTCCACCCACATCCTGGCCGAAGTCACCCAGACCTGCGACGGCGTCGTCATAATCAAAGAGGGAAAGCTGATGGCCTCCGGCTCGCTCGAAGAGTTGACCGCATCGTTCCGGACCAAAGAAGGCGCCGTCGTCAGAGTCCGCAGGGGCATCCAGGACGCGGCGGTCTTGCTCAGGACGATTCCCGGTGTCGAAAAGGTCAACCGCGAGGACAACGAGCTCAAGATCGAGTGGAAGCCGGGACAGGATCTGCGGGACGACATCGCCAAGCTCATCCTCGAAAGACAGTTCGGGCTTCTCGAGCTACGGCCCATGGCCATGAGCATCGAAGACCTCTATCTCAAAATCGTTTCGGGAGATGTGGAACAATGAACAACATCTGGGTTGTCACCAAAAAGGAACTGCGGGCGTACTTCACCTCGCCCATTGCCTATGTCGTCATCACGGTTTTCCTGGTGCTCGTAGGCTTTTTCTTCTACAGCATGATCTCCTGGTTCAACAGCCAGTCGATGCAGATGGCCCAGAATCAGTATTACTACCAGCAGCTCAACATCAACCAGATGGTTTATAATCCTTTGTTCCATAACATCAGCATCATCCTCCTCCTGATGCTGCCGCTCCTGACGATGCGCCTCTTCTCCGAAGAGAAAAAAATCGGAACCGAGGAGCTTCTCTACACATCGCCGCTCTCCGTGACCCAGATCATCCTCGGAAAATTCCTGGCTTCGCTCATCGTCCTCCTGGCCATGCTCGCCCTGACCTGGATTCTCTCTCTCTTCACCTTCCTCTACGGCAATCCCGAGGTCATTCCCATTCTCAACGGCTACCTCGGGCTGTTCCTCATGGGAGCGGCGTTCATCGCCATCGGCATCTTCTTTTCCTCGCTCACGGAAAACCAGATCGTCTCGGCCATCCTGACCTTCGGAGCTCTGCTCCTGTTCTGGATCATCAACTGGGCCTCCTATTCGGCCGCGGGCTTCATGAAAGACGTCCTCAACTATGTCTCGTTCTTCCAGCACTTCGACAACATGACCCAGGGCATCCTCGACACGACCGACCTCGTCTATTACGCGAGCTTCTCCTTCTTCGGGCTCTTCCTAACCCATTCTGTCATCCAGTCCAAGCGGTGGAGGTAAGCCATGGACCAGATTAAGAAAAACCTCAATTACATCGGTCTGGCCCTTCTTTTCCTGGCCGTGGTGGCCCTCAGGGTTTGGCCTTCTCTGAAAATTGTGGCGATGGTCTTGGCGGCTCTGGGAATCGTCGCCATCGGCGTCTATATCGGCCTCAACATCTCCCATCTCAAGCAAGGACTCAAGCGCCGATCGTTCATTTACTCGAGCAACGCGCTTCTCGTCGCCGTCCTCGTCCTGGCCATCCTGGTCGTCGTCAACCTCTTCTTTTCCCGGCATCACAAGCGCTTCGACTTCACCGAAGCCAAGCTGCACAGTCTTTCCGACCAATCGATCACCGTCGTCAAGAACCTGAAGAACGACATCAACATCAAGTGCTTCTTCCGGGACGGCAACATGAGCCGCTCCCGGATGGAGGACCTGCTCAAGATCTACGCCTATCAATCTCCGAAGATCAAGTACGAGTTTATCGACCCCGACAAAAACCCCGGCTTGATCAAGCGGTATGAGATCACGACGGACGGCACGAGCATTTTTGAATGCGCGGATAAGGAAAACCGGATTACCGCCGCAACCGAAGAGGACGTCACAAACGCCATCATCAAAGTCACCCGCGAAAAGAAGAAAGCGATCTATTTTCTGGAAGGGCACGGCGAGCACAGCATCGAAGTGACGGATGAGAACGGATGCTCCTTGGCCAAAGACGAGCTCGGCAAACTGGCCTATGACGTCAAGAAGCTGCCCTTGGCCCTGACCGATACATTCCCCAAAGACTGCGCGCTGCTCGTCATCCCCGGCCCCCAAAAGGACCTGCTCCCCAATGAGCTGGACACCATCAAGAAGTATATCGAAGAGGGCGGCCGCGTTTTCTTCATGGTCGATCCCCAGACCGCCTCCGGCCTCATCCCCTATTTGGCCAAGTTCGGCTTCCGGCTCGAGAATGACATCATCGTCGATTCCATGTCACGCCTCATCGGCGGCGATTATTTCATCCCCACCATCGCCGAGTATGAATCCCATGACATCACCAAAAACTTCCGCTATGCCACGTTCTTCCCATTCTCTCGGTTGGTCGAAACGATCGACCCCAAGCCTGAAGGCGTTTCCACATCCCAAGTCCTCGGCAAAACCAGCGGCAATTCTTGGTCGAAGCGGGATTTCAAGCTCAAAGAGAAAATGACGCTCAAAGAGATCTCCTTCGACAAGAACAAGGATAAGGCCGGCCCGATGTCCCTGGCCGCCGTGGCCACGATCAAAGCCAAAACAGATACGGGCACAGCCTCCCAGAAAGAGGGCCGCGTCGCCGTTTTCGGCGATTCCGACTTTGCCTCGAACCGCTACTACAACCTGGCCGGAAACGCCAATTTTTTCCTCAACAC
The DNA here is from genome assembly GCA_026393905.1 of Candidatus Aminicenantota bacterium. GTDB lineage: Bacteria > Acidobacteriota > Aminicenantia > Aminicenantales > UBA4085 > JAPKZH01. The sequence goes on along the minus strand of JAPKZH010000380.1, from coordinate 5,135 downwards.
GGCGAATTGGCTGACCGAAGAGTCCGACCTGATCTCGATCATGCCCAAGACATCCAACCCCCGGGGTATCCAGCTCACGCCGTCGCAAGGCAAGCTCATCTTTTGGGTGTCGGTCATCATTCTGCCCCTCATCGTCCTTGTCTTGGGGATCTCCATATGGATCCAGAGGAGGTCGCTGTGAAGTTCAAAACCACGCTCATCTTATTAGTCGTATTTCTCGGACTGCTGGCTGTCGTCCTCTTCGTCGATAAAAAAGGCAAGCCGGAGACGGCCGGCGGCCCGGAAGAAAAACTGGTCACCCTGAAATCAGCGGATGTCGAGAAGATCACCCTGAAAAAAGAGGACGAGACCCTGAATTTCAAGAAAGACGACAAGGGGGAATGGATGATCGCCGAGCCGATGGAGGCCAAAGCGGACAATGCCGAGGTCAACCAGCTGGCGGATAATTTCTCGGACCTGAAGATCGAGAGGGTCGTCGAAAAAGAAAATGCCGACCTCAAGAAATACCAGATCCCTCAGAAAGAGGTGACGCTCTGGCTCAAGGGAAACGCCCAGCCGGTCAAGATCCTCATCGGCATGGAAAACCCGCTGGACAAAACGTTGTTCGCCCAGAAGGAGGGCGACAAAAGAGTCGTCCTCCTCTCCAGCACCTTGAAAAGCAGCTTCGACAAGAAGCTCTTCGACTTCCGGCAAAAAGACATCTTCAAATTCGAGACGGCCGACGTTAAAAGCATCAAGCTCCAGGCAAAGGATACCCAATGGGAAGCCCAGAAGAAGGACAATGAATGGTTCTTTGAGAAGCCGCTGCGGGCCCTGGCCAAAGAGAGCAAAATCACGAACATCCTGGACACGCTGTCCAACCTGAAAGCCAAGGAATTTATGTCCGAAGACAAGAAGGCCGAGGCCCTCAATAAATCCGGGCTGGACAAGCCGGAATATCAAGTCGGCCTGACCATGCCCGCCGCGAACAAAGAGCTGGCGTTCACCTTCCACAAGGACGCCGAAAAAACCTACGGGACGACGTCCCAGTCGACAAAAATCATCGTCCCCGAAAGCGACGTCTTGGCCGAGCTTGAAAAGAAAGCCGAGGAGCTCCGTGAAAACAAGGTTGTCAACTTCAACACATGGCAGGCGAGCAAAGTTGCGGTCAAAAAGGGCGCCCTGAACATCACTCTGACCAAGGCTCAAAACGACAAATGGTACTTTGACCCCGCCCAAAAAGAAGAGGCCGACAGCTCCAAGATCGAGACCTTCGTCAGGAAGATCGAGAGCCTCGAAGCCGCCGAATACATAGATGCGCCCAAGGCGCAGGCCGCATACGGGCTCGACAAGCCCCAGGCCGAGGTCACTATCTGGACGAAGGAAACCGGAGAAAAGCCCGTCGAGAAGTCATTCACGGTCCTCATCGGAAGCCGGGACAAAGACAAAAAGCAGGCCGTTGTGAAAAACGCCCGGTTGGATTACCTGTTCAAGGTCGATTCAGCCTTTCTGGACGAATTTCCCAAGGAAGCCAAGGATTGGAAACTCCCCGAGCCGGAAAAGAAAGAACCGGAAAAAAAGAAATAGCCACGGTCAAGGCTAAGGCTCCCTCGATCCTCTTGCCGGGACAGGGATCAAGAGTGGCTGATGAAGCGAGCGCCGGATGACGCCTAGAAAGCAGGCTTTTAGTCGAAAGCTCGTCGCCTGGTATCGAGTTCACAAACGTCCTTTGCCCTGGCGAAAGACCGGCGATCCTTACAAGATCTGGGTCTCGGAAATCATGCTCCAGCAGACGACTGTCGGCGCCGTGATCCCCTATTACGAAAAATGGCTGAAGCGCTTTACAGATATAAAGTCTCTAGCCCGGGCTTCCCTCCAGGACGTGCTTAAGGCTTGGCAGGGGCTGGGCTATTACCAGAGGGCCAGGAATCTGCATCGGTCCGCGAAAATCCTCATCCAAAAATACGGCGGAAAACTTCCCGATGGCTACGAAGAATTAAGGGGACTGCCGGGTTTTGGACCCTACTCCACGGCCGCGGTCCTCAGCATCGCTTTTGACCGGCCCTATCCTGTCGTGGACGCCAATGTCCGCCGCTTGTTAATGCGGATTTTTGGAATCCGGGGTGAGTCCGATGCGAAGCACGACAAAATTTTATTCGACCGGCTCATTCCCCATTTTCCAAAACAAAATGCCGGGACATTCAACCAAGCCCTGATGGAGCTCGGCGCCCTTGTCTGTAAGCCTCGAAACCCGCTCTGTCTTCTCTGTCCGGTGCAAACGTTCTGTCTGGCCTTTGAGGGAGGCGAACAGGAAGTGATCCACCGCCCTAAAAAGCGGACTTATCATAAGATCGAGGCCGTCGTCGCGGTCATCAGAAAGGACGGCAAGGTCCTGCTCCAGAAACGTCCGCCCTCCGGGCTCCTGGCAGGCCTCTGGGAATTTCCCGGCGGAAAGAAAAAAGCGGGAGAAGGCCTGAGGGCCGCCCTGGCCCGGGAAATCCGCGAAGAGCTCGGCGCCGACCTCGGACAGGCAAGATATCTAATGAAGGTCCGTCATTCTTATACCCAGTTTGATGTTACGCTCCACGCCTATGAAGGCACGCTCAAAGGCGAGCCGACGCTCAAAAGAAACTCCCATCGCTGGGTCGGCCTGAGGTCCCTCCAAAAATATCCGTTTCCTTCGGGAAGCGCCAAGATCGTCAACGCCCTCAGAAACAGCCGGGATTGAAATAGCATGGAAATCGCCTTCAGGTTCGTTAATTACGGGGAGCGATTCGAGCCGCAGGAACAGACGCTCGTCCTGGATGTCGGGATGAAGACCGTCCCCGGCGTCATCGACCATCACCATCCTGAGGCCGAGCCCGAATGTACGGCATCCCTAATCGCCAAGCATCCTCATCTCGTCCTGGAGCACATCAGAGCCGCCGATCCTTTCACGATCATCACCCACCGCCTGCCGGACTTCGATTCCCTGGCCTCGATCTTTCTGGCTACCAAGCTTCTGGAAACGGGCCGCATCGACGCTTCCATGGAAAAAATTGCCGGCTATACCAAGCTCGTCGATTCGGCCTCCCTGCCCAAAAATCTCGACCTCTCGGGAACTCCGTATACCATCCTCCGGGCTTTGTTTTCCGGTTCCAGAAAGAGCGAGGAAGCCACGAATCTCAATCGCCTAGCCGAAGGCTCAAAATTTATGAGGTTTTTGTACGGCAAGGCCGAAGAGGGATTGGACATCGTTGAAAACGGGCCACTGTTCGCAGGAATCGACCGTTATGAGCAGGCCATGAGGAAAGTCGAGAATGATTATTTTGGCTATCTTTCCGACCTGGCCCGAGGGCAGACGCTCAGCCTCATGCTTCCCCGGATCGACCAAACAGGCCGGAAAAAAGCCGACGGTCTCATCGTCTCCAACCCGCGGAGCTTCCTGACAAAGGAGTGGGCGAGGCGTGATAAGGAGCATCCCGAACAGGGCGAAGGATTCGCCTTTCTGATGACCGATTTTGGGAATACGCGGTTCATCCTGGGTGTCGATCCGGAACAGGCGATCAATCTCAAGGGGCTGGGCCGGATGTTGAACGATAGGGAACAGGAAAAAAGAAGAATGCAGGGAAGGCCGATGGTCTTCTGGTATGAAGGCAACTGCCCGTTTTTTAACTTCCGGATCATCGACTCTCCCCAGGACGAGACGGCTCTCAGCCGCGACGAAATCGTGGAAATCATCAGGGCTTATGGCCAGCCTTGATCGTTTGCATCCTATGATTCCGGGAGAAATGCGGGGATCCAAAAAAAATGTTAAAGAGAGAAAGCCCTGAATATCATATCATCGCGAAGGGCGCGGTTCATAAGCTTTCTCATCCCATCCCGGACAGGCCTCATCGGCATCAACCCCTAATCGTCAAATCTTAAATTTGCAGGCGCGAGCCCGTCTTTCGGCTCTTTTTTATCCAATAAAGGGAAAAGGGCAGGCCTGTCGCCATGAAAGCCAGGTCGGCGAGGGACTTCTGCCATTCAAAATAGCCGCGAAAAACGAGCAGGCCCACGAGCCCGGCCAGATAGACGGCCGGAAGGACCGGATAGAGTGGAATCCGGTAGGCATGTTCTTCGCCGATCCGATTTCGCCTCAGCTTGAAGAGGGCCACCGTGGCCAGCGAATAAAAAATCAAGACGGCAAAAACCATTCCGGCGACGATGGTCTCAAACTTCCGCCTGATGAGGATGATCGCCCCCGCCCAGAGGCAATGGACCAGGATGGCGCGCGCCGGCGTCCGGAATTTGGGATGGATATAGTCGAGCCATTTAAAGAAAAGGCCGTCTCGAGCCATCGCATAATAGGCGCGAGGGGCGGTCATCATGGTGCCGTTGATGCTGCTCGTCGTAGACAGGATGACAAGCACGGCGACAAACCCTGCGCCGATCGGGCCCATAAGGCGCGTAGCCGTGTCGGAAGCCAGGATCGTGCTTTGCCGGACGCCCTCCAGGCCCAAAGTCCGGTGATAAATATAATTTGTCAGGTTATAGACGGCAATGACCGTTCCCATGCCGATGAAGAGGCTCATGGGGACGACCTTCCGGGGATTTTTCATTTCTCCCGCGACATATCCCACTCTGTCCCAGCCGGAATAGGTAAAGACGATCATCATCAGCGCCGCAGCCAGGCTCACCAGCGGCCGCGTAGCGCCGGGAGCAAGGGTCTGAGACGAAAGAACGCTGCTCCGGCCCTGGGACAAGACAAGTCCAAGAACGACCAGGGCGATGAGACCTGCGACCTTCAAGGCCGTCGAAACCTTCTGAAAGGCGCTGGCCCACTGGACGCCTATCCAATTGAGAACGCCCAAGATGGCCAGCACTCCGAAAGCGATAAGCGTCCGGGCCAGGCCGGACAAGGCCACAAAATAGCCGAGATAATCGGCGCAAATCATGGCCAGGCCGGCCGCGGTGCTCGTCCTGATGATAAAGAGCTGGGACCAGCCGAACATGAAGCCGGCAAAAGGGCCGAAGCACCGGCTGATGTAGATATATTCTCCGCCCGTTTCAGGAAGCCTCGTCCCCAGCTCGGCGTAGACAAAGCCGCCGATCAGGGCGAACACTCCCACCACAAGCCAGAGATAGAGGATGGTCGAAAACGAGCCAAGATAGCCGGCGATAATCTGGGGGGC
>JAPKZH010000520.1 GCA_026393905.1 Candidatus Aminicenantota bacterium | reverse complement strand
ATCCTGCCCGAAGCCAAAAATTTCCGCGCTTTGGAAGGCCTCGGGGTCGAGGCCGAGATCGACGACAGGAGCGTACTCATCGGCAATGAAAAACTGATGGAGCAGCGCGGAATCGTTTCGAGCCCGCTGTTTGAGAAAGCGAGGGCCCTGTCGCTCGAAGCCAAGACGCCCGTCTATCTAGCCGTTGACGGACAGCTGGCCGGGCTGCTGGCTATTGCCGATCCATTGAAGGACGATTCTCCGAGGGCCGTGGAAAGATTAAAAAGGCTCGGTCTGGACGTGATTATGCTGACAGGCGACAACAGGCGGACGGCGGAAGCCATCGCCCGAAAAGCCGGCATCGAGCGGGTCATCCCCGAGCTCATGCCCGCAGACAAGGTGGGGGAGATCAAGCGGCTCCAGCAGGCCGGAAAGAAGGTGGCCATGGTCGGCGACGGGATCAACGATGCGCCGGCCCTAGCCCAGGCGGATGTCGGCATCGCCATCGACGGACGTGGCCATGGAAGCCGCGGATATCACCCTGATCAAGGAAGACCTCAACGGCGTGGCCAATGCCATCGAGCTGAGCCAGAGGACGATCCGGACGATCAAACAGAATCTCTTCTGGGCTTTTATCTACAACGCGATCGGCATTCCGGTCGCGGCCGGCGTCCTGTTCCCGTTTTTCGGCGTTCTCCTCAACCCCATCCTGGCCTCGGCGGCGATGGCCTTCAGCTCGGTGTCCGTCGTTTCCAACTCATTGCGGTTGAGACGGGTGAGGCTGGGCCTCCCGGGAGGAACGAAATGACGGCAAAAATCATCGTGACCATCGCGGGTCTAGCCCTTGTCATCTTCGTCAACTGGTATTTTTTCCTATCAAAAAGAAAGAAGACCTGAATGAATTCGACGCCAAATGCTCCATGGAAAGAGTGTCCATCTTGATTATTTTTATAAATTCAGTATAATAGGAGGATCGGATTTGCCCTTTTGGCCCTGTTCCATAGAAAGATCCGACGACGAATACTCGAAGAACGGAGGTTCTCAATGTCTAAGCATCTGAAAATTTTTTCTTTGTTGCTGGCGGTGGCGTTTGTCGCCGTCATGGCCGGGGTAGCCCAGCAGAAGGCCGACGATACGGCCAAAGACCCGGTCTGCGGCATGTCGGTCAAAATCGCCGGCGCGAAATATACTTATGATTACATGGGCACGACCTATTATTTCTGCAGCGAAGGCTGCAAGGCCGCGTTTTCCAAGGAACCGGACAAATACCTGGCCAAAAAAGACGTGACAAAACCCATGGGACAAGGGATGCATATGGGCGGCGGCATGCGCGGCCAGCAGATGCAGATGAAGCCGGGCGAAAAAATGGCCGGCGGTATGGAAAACTGCCCGATGATGCTGAAGGATGTGGAGAGAAAGTTCGAGAACACCAAAGACGGCGTCGTGATCACCATGACCTCGAAGAATCCCGAGAGCGTGAAGAAAATCCAAGAGCACGCGGCGATGATGAAAGAGAGCAAGTGCTGCATGATGGGCAAAAGCGGAGACGCCGCTAAGACGGGCGCAGGGGAAGAGGGCTGCCCCATGGCTAAAGACTGCCCGATGAAGAAAAAGTAAATATTATTCGTTTTCCAACGAACATGTTCTGTTGAGGGGTGTCTCAAGCGCCTGGCGCGAGGCTGAGAATAAACCCTGAGCACCTGACCTGGGTCATGCCAGTGGAGGAAAACGGAAAGAGCCGTTTCCAGAAAGCCGTTTTCCCCGGCGATGGCCCGGGAAAGCGGCTTTTTTATTGAGGAGAGGTCGGCCATGTTCAAGCCCGAAGACGTTTGGAACGATGTCCAGCGGATCCGAAAGGAAGCGCCTCTCGTCCATAACATCACGAACTATGTGGTGATGAACACGACGGCCAACGCCCTGCTGGCCATCGGCGCTTCGCCGGTCATGGCCCATGCCGCCGAAGAAGTCGAAGACATGGTCCGCCTGGCCAAGGCGCTCGTCATCAATATCGGAACCCTCAGCGCGCCCTGGATCGCGGCCATGCTCAAAGCGGCTTCTGCGGCCCGTCAGCGCGGCCTCCCTATCGTCCTCGATCCCGTCGGCGCGGGCGCGACGCGATACAGGACCGAGACGGCCTGCCAGATCCTCAAGGAAACACCTCCCGCGATCGTCCGGGGTAATGCCTCGGAGATCAGGGCGCTTTTTTATACCGAATCCGAAACAAAGGGCGTCGACAGCCGGCATGCTGCCGATGCGGCGGTCGAAGCCGCCCACGGGCTATCCAAAAAGTACGCCTGCGTCGTGAGCGTGAGCGGGGCCGTGGACTTGATTTTCAGCGGGGATCGGCTTGTCCGTGTGGCCAACGGGCATCCCATGATGCCTCGAGTGACAGGCCTCGGCTGCACGGCCTCCGCGCTCACGGGCGCATTCGCGGCCGTCAATCCCTCTCCCTATGAAGCGGCGGCGCACGCCATGGCCGTCATGGGGATTGCCGGGGAGATGGCGGCCGAGCAATCGCCGGGACCGGCCAGCTTTCAAATGCATTTTCTCGATGCTCTTTACAGGCTCAGCGAAGAGGATATCCGCAGCCGTCTGAGAATAGAGCCGGCGTGAAAAAAATCCCCGATTTCAGGCTTTACCTGGTGACCGATCAAGGCCTGTCGCTGGGACGGCCGCTTGAATGGGTTGTCGAGGCGGCCATCCGCGGCGGAGTAACAGCCGTCCAGTTGCGCGAGAAATCCTGCCCAATGCCAGAATATGTGGACATTGCCCGGCGCATCCAAAAAGTCCTACAGCCGTCCGGCGTTCCTCTGATCATCAACGACCGCGCAGATGTCGTGCTTGCGGTCGGGGCGGCCGGCGTCCATCTAGGGCAGGGCGATATGCCTCCGGGTGAAGCGAGGAAATTATTGGGTCCCGATGCGATTATCGGCCTCTCCGTGGAGACGCCGGAACAGGCCGCCGCAGCCGATCATTTGGACGTCGATTATCTTGGGGTCAGCCCCATTTTCCCGACGCCGACAAAAACGGATCTCATGACGGCGTGGGGGCTTCAAGGGTTGCGCCTGCTGCGCTCGCGTTCGCGCCATCGGCTGATCGCCATCGGCGGCATCAACCCGTCCAACGCCGCGGCGGTGGTGGAGGCGGGCGCCGACGGCATCGCCGTCGTCTCGGCCATCTGCTCTGCGCCGGATCCGGAGCCGGCCGCCCGCGAGCTCAGAAAGATCGTTGATCGATTGCGAAATCGGAGATGAGCTTCTGCTTTTCGATTCCCGTTTTTGTTTCACGTTTTTGGACGATGCCAAAATGATTGACTTTTATTGCGAATTGGGATATAAGAATCGTGTCTGGATTGAGAGACAAAATATGCAGATTTTATCTGCTTATTTGTCTGAATGAAAATTTGTAAAGGACGAGGTGGAAATGCATACCGTTAAAGACATGCTCAAGGAAAAGGGATCGGAGGTCTGGACCATTTCGCCGGAAGCCAAAGTGATCGATGCCCTCAAGCTTATGTCGGATAAAAAAATCGGCGCGCTCGCGGTGATGTATAAGAAACAAGTGCTGGGCATCCTTTCGGAACGGGATTATGCGAGGAAAGTGATTCTCAAAGGCAAAACGTCGTTGGACACTCCTGTCAAGGAGATCATGACGTGCCAGGTCTATTGTGTCGGCCTCGAAACGCCCGCTGAGGAATGCATGGCCCTTATGACGAAAAAACGTATCCGGCATTTGCCGGTCATTGAGAAGGGAAAATTGGTCGGCCTTGTTTCTATCGGAGATGTCGTCAAATCAATTATTTCCGAGCACAAAATTACGATCGATAATCTCCAGAATTATATTCTGGGCAAATATCTCTGATATTCCTTTCTGATCATTGAACGCCGACTCGTCTTTCTGATCATCAAGGGACGGCCTGCAACGGGGGAGGACAGGCGCGGGAAAAAGGGGACCTCTCAATCGGATAGCGCGTCTATATTCGAAAGGACGTCCTTTGTTGCGCCGATGATGTCCGGAAGCTGGCGCTTCATGTCCTCGCTGAGATCCTCGTTCAGATGATAGAGAGGCTTCGCCTCGACGGCGATGATTTTGACAACGCCGGGCATCTTGAGACCCAGTTGCCTCCCGATCGTCAATGTCTGAGGGATGGAGACATAGTGGGGGGAGGGCCCGGGAATATCTCTCACATCCGTTGCTTCGAGGAGACGAACGCGTCCTGTGACGGGGTCGGGCTTGAAGATCGTATCGACGATCACGAGCGCATCGCAGCCGACGATCACATCTAAGAGAGCGATTCCCGTCAGCAGACTTTCCACGAATTCCACCGGGCAAGCCGTCGCCGGTCGATGATGGGCGGCGACCCATTCTTTCTTTAATCTTCGGACGACCTCGAGTCCGA
>JAPKZH010000632.1 GCA_026393905.1 Candidatus Aminicenantota bacterium | reverse complement strand
TTCATCCTGGAGCCGGTAGAAGAAATTGAGGAAAAATTGCAGAGCACTCTGGCCGATTGCGGAATCGCATTTGTTCTGATGCCTCATTTGCCCAGGACTTACGCCCACGGGGCGACGTTTTGGCTCAACCCAGAAAAAGCCGTTATTGTGAAGAGCATTCGCGGAAGCTGGGCGGATGTTTTCTGGTTCAGCCTCTTTCACGAAATAGCCCATATTTTTCTGCATAACAAGCGAGCCATATTTATCGATGACGACGATGCCGATCAAATAAAAGAAGAGAAAGAAGCCGATGAATTTGCCGCTGGGCTGTTGATCCCCCAGAACGAGCTTCAAACATTTTTGAAGACATGTGAGATCAACGAAAATTCAATCCAAGAATTATCACATCGCCTTGGAGTGACTCCCGGGATAGTCATTGGCAGGCTGCAACATGATGGATATTTAAGGCAAGATACTCGCTTGAACAGGTTGCGAACACGGCTTGAGTGGAAAAATCAGGCTTAACAGGCGCAAGACAAAGAAGTCGCAACTAAAATCTTTTCAGATCGGTTTACAGCTATCACCCGCAAACATGAGGAGCAGGGCATGTAGTGTAGCGAAAAACTCCACTACCCGTCAGCCCGAGGTTGTATCGGACCATCACCCCCCCGCGAAGCTGAGCGGGTTGGCAATACATGGTCCGGCTGTTTCTGGAGCTGGAGCGGATGTCGTTTCTGGAAGGACAGGGGCAGGGATGCTTCTTGATAGAAAATCCTCAAGAAGACTCTCCGATTCATTTATGGGATATTTCTTGGGCTACCTGAGCCTGAATCTTGAATTTTTATCCGGATTTTTGTATAATATTGGCTTAATTGTTGAGTATTGAATCGGTTAGAGTCTTAACCGCCCTTTATAACCCGTATTCAATCCTAAGCAAAATATCGGATGGAAAAGAGGTATTTGTTTCTATGACGACGGACATCGCCTCCATGCGGAACATCGGGATCAGCGCCCATATCGATTCCGGAAAGACGACGCTCACCGAGCGGATCCTCTTTTACTGCCACAAAATCCATAAAATCCACGAGGTCAAGGGCAAGGACGGCGTGGGCGCCACGATGGATCACATGGACCTCGAGCGCGAGCGCGGCATCACGATCACCTCGGCGGCCACCTACGTCCGGTGGGCGGACCATTCGATCAACATCATCGATACGCCAGGCCACGTGGATTTCACCATCGAGGTCGAGCGCTCCCTTCGCGTCCTTGACGGGGGGATCCTTGTCCTCTGCTCGGTCGGCGGCGTCCAGTCCCAGACCATTACGGTCGACCGCCAGCTCAAGCGCTACAACGTCCCCCGGATCGCCTTCATCAATAAATGTGACCGCATCGGCGCCAACCCCTATAAAGTCAGGGACCAGCTCGAAGAAAAGCTGGGACACAACGCCGTGCTTATGCAGATCCCGATCGGCCTCGAAGACAAGCACCGGGGGATCGTGGACCTCGTCACGATGAAGGCCCTCTATTTCGACGGCAACGATGGCGAGATCGTCCGGGAAGCCGAAATTCCTGAGGACCTGCGCGTCGAAGCCGCGACGAAGCGGGAAGAAATGCTCGATGCCGTGTCGATGTTTTCCGATGAGCTGACCGAAGCCATCCTGGAAAATCGAGTGGCCGAGGAGCTCATCTACGATGCCGTCCGACGGGGAACGATCCTGCGCAAGCTGACGCCCGTTTTTATGGGCTCGGCCTACAAGAACAAGGGCGTCCAGCCGCTCCTCGGCGGCGTTGTTCGCTATCTTCCCAACCCGGCCGATGTCGAAAACTTCGCCATCGACCTGGACAAAGAAGGAAAGCAGGTCAAGCTGGTGACGAATCCGTCCAAGCCTACCGTCGTCCTCGCCTTCAAGCTCGAGGACGGACCCTACGGACAGCTGACCTATATCCGCATTTACCAGGGGAGCCTCAAGAAGGGAGACGAGATTCTCAACACCCGATCCGGGAATAAAGTGAAGGTCGGCCGCCTGGTCCGGATACACGCCGACAGCATGGAAGACATTGCCTATGCCGGCGCGGGCGATATCGCAGCCCTTTTCGGCATCGACTGCGCCTCGGGGGATACCTTTACTTCGCCCGGCCTCAACCTGGCCATGACCTCCATCTATGTCCCCGAGCCCGTGATATCGCTGGCCATCAAGCCCATCGACAAAAAAGCCTTGGACAAAATGGCCAAAGCCCTCAACCGGTTCACCAAGGAAGACCCCACGTTCCACACGTACGTCGACCCAGAGTCCCATGAAACCATCATCCAGGGCATGGGCGAGCTCCACCTCGATGTCTATGTGGAGCGGATGAAGAGAGAATACGGCGCCGAGGTCATGACGGGAAAGCCCCAGGTCGCCTACCGCGAAGCCATCAGCCGGCCCGTTGATTTCGATTACACTCACAAAAAACAGACGGGCGGCGCGGGCCAGTTCGGCCGCGTCATCGGCACGATCGAACCGCTGGCCGAAGGAAATTATGAGTTCGTGAACGAAGTCAGGGGCGGACGCATCCCCCGGGAATTCATCCCGGCCTGCGACAAAGGTTTCCGGGCCGCCATAAAAAAGGGCGAGCTCATCGGGTACCCGGTCATCGGCGTCCGGGTTACGCTCAAGGACGGCCAGTTCCACGAGGTCGATTCTTCGGACCACGCTTTTCAGGCGGCCGCCGTCGGCGCCTTCAGACAGGTCTATAAAAAAGCCAAGCCGCAGGTCCTCGAACCGATCATGAAGGTCTCGGTCGAGGGGCCGACGGAGTTCGCCGGAAACGTCTTCGCCAGCATCAACCAGCGGCGGGGCATCATCGTCAGCTCCGTCGAAGACGGCGCCTTCGCCCGCGTCGACGCCGAAGTGCCGCTGAGCGAAATGTTCGGCTATTCCATGCAGCTGCGCTCCCTGACCCAGGGCAAGGCCGAGTTTACCATGGAATTCCTCAAATACGGCCGGGTGCCGGCCGCCGTCGCCGAGAAGCTCGTGGCCGAGCACGAGGAAGCCAAGAGGCAGGGCAGTTCCAAACAATAAAAGGAGTGGAGTCCAATGATCAAAGACGAGCTCATCAAGCGCAGCCCGCTGAGGGTCTTTGAAAAATCGATCCACGGCGGCCTGGGGACGGGCAACATTGGTGTCCTCGCCTCTCCCAAGGGCGTCGGCAAGACCGCCTGCCTTGTCCATATCGCCACCGATAAGCTCTTCCAGGGAAAACACGTCATCCACGTCTCCTATTCCAGCCGCGTCGACTACATCATCACCTGGTATGAGGACATCTTCAAGGAGATCGCCAAAAAAAAGAAGCTGGAGTCGGCGGTCGACGTCCACGACGAGATCATCAAGAACCGGGTCATCATGAACTTCAAACAGGAGGGGACGCGCACGGAGCAGGTCCTCAAGAGTGTCGAAGCGATGATCACCTTCGGCAAATTCGCAGCCGACGCGGTCATCGTCGACGGCTATGACTTCACCAAATCGACCTGCGAGGACATCGGAAAATTCCGGGAGTTCGCAGGCCGGGTCGGGCTCGAGGTGTGGTTCAGCGCCTCGCTCAAAGAGATGGACGGACCGCTCTACGGCCAAGACGGCATCCCTACCGTCCTCAGTCCATTGTGCCCCGCTATTGACGTCCTCATCACCCTCCATGCCAAGGGCGATTATGTCGAGCTTTGCGTCGTCAAGGACCACCAGCACCCGCCGCCGGGCATTCTCCCCCTCAAGCTCGACCCGAAGACTCTGCTGATTATCTAGCGTTAGCGAAATCCTAATTGTTTGATTGTCATTGTCATCCGCCTTGACAAGACCGCCCTTTTCTTAGAATCTAGAGGGGTGGATTTTTTTAAAAAAAAGGCAATCCTGTTGGCCGCCCCGGCACTATTTTCGTGCCTTCTGGGTGCCCAGGACAAGATCCTAAAAGACGATGTGGGCAACTTCTTCACCCTCAAATCCCCGCCCCGGCGCATCATCTCCCTGGCCCCCAACATCACCGAGATCCTGTTCGGCCTCGGATTGGGCGGTCAGGTCGTCGGCGTCACCCGTTACTGCGATTTTCCGGCCGAAGCGCCCACACGAG
>JAPKZH010000308.1 GCA_026393905.1 Candidatus Aminicenantota bacterium | reverse complement strand
CGTGGGGAAGAGCTTGCCGTCCATCTATCATTGGGACTGGGCGGCGGATCCGTGGATGAGTGACATTTATATTCCTCTCGGTAATTTCAGCAATCGCGACACCTGGCCGATCGGCACGTCGCGATGTGTCAGCTTTTATGGTGTTCATGATATGGCCGGGAATGTCCGCGAGTGGTGTTGGAACGAAAACGGCGATTGGAGATTCATCCTGGGCGGTGCCTGGAACGATCCGTCGTACATGTTCAACTTTGCAGATTCACAGCCTCCCATGGATCGGTCCCCAGGCAATGGAATCCGGTGCATCAAATACCTCTGAAAAGCCGATAACCAGGAAGCCCTGAAGGCAATTGCCGGAGTCCCGTTTATCGACTTTCTTAATAAGGAACCGGTCTCGGACGAGGTTTATAAGATCTATCTGGACATGTATGCGTATGACAAAAAAGAACTGCGCAGCCGGGCCGAATCCAACGACGAGAGTGATAAGGACTGGATCAAGGAAAAAGTCTCCTTTGATGCCGCTTATGGCGGAGAGCGCGTTTCGGCCTATCTTTTTCTGCCGCGAACCGGCAAGCCCCCGTATCAGGCTGTTGTCTATTTCCCGGGGAGTAACGTGATCAACATGCGTTCGAGCGATAAGAACGAATACCTGAGCATCGGCAACTTCGATTTCATCATGAAGAGCGGGCGAGCGCTGTTGTATCCGGTGTATAAAAGCACTTATGAACGCGGAGACGGCTGGGATTCCAGCATACCCGACGAGACGAATTCCTATAGAGACCATGTTATCCAATGGGCCAAGGACCTCAGGAGGTCCGTTGACTATCTGGAAAGCCGGAGCGATATAGACTCTAGCAAGCTCGCTTATTATGGTTTCAGTTGGGGAGGGAGACTGGGCGGGATCATGGTCGCCGTAGAGGGCCGTTTTAAAACGGCCATTCTGGACGCTGCGGGATTCAGATTCCAAAAACAGAAGCCGGAGGTCGATCCTTTTCATTTTGTATCGCGGGTCCGTATCCCCGTTCTCATGCTGAACGGCCGCTACGACAGTTTTTTTCCCCACGAAACCGCGCAAGTCCCGATGTTCAAACTCCTGGGAACACCCGAGAAGAACAAACGCCATTTCATCTATGATACCGGGCATGGCGCTCCCAGGGATCAGCTCATCAAAGAATCCCTGGAGTGGCTGGATAAATATCTGGGGCCCGTGAAATGAATATGGTGGGCGATAGAGGACTTGAACCTCTGACTTCACCCGTGTGGAGGAAGCGACGCGCGCGGCGAAAGCGCAGAAAATAAGGGATTTCCCCAGTAACCACCCTCTTTCCAAGGCCTTCGGGATTTCGATGTTTTTCGATAGTTTTCGATATTTTTGGGCACACCAGTTATTTTGCCGGGTCGAAGGATTGCTCAAGTCGTTGATAATAAAATGGTGGGCGATAGAGGATTTGAACCTCTGACTTCTACCGTGTGAAGGTAGCACTCTGCCGCTGAGTTAATCGCCCAGCCGCGGATATTTTTAACGAATTTTCCGAGAATGTCAATTTTTTGATTTTATTGACTTTCTGCCTCTTTCCTTTTATAAATAATCTAATGGCCATCAGACGCTGTCCCTACTGCAAAGCGATCATCGACGAATCCCAGAAATACTGCAACAATTGCGGCACCCAGCTTCTCTTCCCCGAGGATGAGTTCGTCGAGGAGGATATCCCGGGCGAAAAGATCGTCGACGTGGAATTCGAAGACAAGGACGAGCTCGAGCCGTCCTCCGACTTCCAGGACGAGGACATCAAACGGGAGGAGATCGACCTCGAGGAAGTCATCGAAGGGGGAGGGGCGTTGCCCGGCGATGAAGAAGAAGAAAGAGCGGAAGGAGAGGGGCAGCCGGTCACCTATGAGGTTGAAGAAGTCCCGGAAAAGCCTGCCCAAGAGCTCGTTCGAGAGCTCGAGGAAGAATCGGCAAGAGACGAGGCGGTCTTAAGCCCGGCCGGCGAGGAGCTTCCCCCGCCGACCATCGAGATCGACGAGGCCGCGGAAAAAGCCGCCGAGGAACCGAAAGAGCTTCAGGCTGAGCCGACCATCGAGGAATTAGAAAAACTCTTCGCCTCCGAAAAGCCGGAGGAGGCAAGGTCCCCGCTTGATGAACAGGAAGAAATCGCCCGGATCATCGCTGCCCTTGAACGGAAACAAAAAGAGGAAGAGAGCCTGAGAGCGGCCGATAAGGTCATCGAGCCTTCGGCGGAAGAAGCCGCGAGAGAGACGGCTCTAGAGACGAAGGAAGAGCTTCCTTTATGGGCGGAAAGCGCTAAAACGGCCTCCTCGGAAGAGCGGGACGAAGAAAAACATGACAGGGCAGGAGAGACCAGCTTCGCGCCCGGAGATACCTATGAATTCAAAGAAGAGGTCCTAAGCCGGGCCGAAGAATACGCATCTCCTCATACGGGCGTAGGCCTCCCGGAATCCGTGACCAAAGCCATGCCCTTCACCCCGACGGGGGAAGCGGAACGGGAAGAGGAAGAGGCGTCGGAAACGGCGGAGGTCGGGGCCGAGGAATTGAAGGCCGAAGAGACTCCTCGTCCTCAGCTCGGGCTTGTCTCGAAGCTGAGAGCCCTTGTCTTTGACCTCGGTTTCATCTTGATCGTCTGGGCCATTTCGCTCGTCTTGGCCTCCCGAATCATGTCGGTTCCGATCCTAAAATTGGCATCCGTCTCGGCCGTCTCCCTGGTCCTTTTCTATCTGGTCCTGCTCGTCGCGTATTTCTTCCTTTTCCTGTTTTTCCTGGGAGAAACCCTGGGCGACCGTCTCGTTTCCGCGAAAGATTAGGGCTGCCTTTCGGCGCCAAGCGAAAAATCCGTTCCCAAAAATCGTTCCCGGGCTTTTGGGTTTGCGGCGATCCGCTCGGGGATGTCTTCGATCAAGATTTCGCCCTCGTCGATGATGGTGGCGCGGCCGGCGATTTTGAACGTGTCCCGGACATTGTGGTCCGAGAGGAGGATCCCGATGTCCTTGTTCTTCAAGCGGACCAGGATCTTCTGGAGTTCGAGAATCGTCAGCGGGTCGATCCCCGTGAACGGCTCATCCAGCAGGAGGAATTTGGGCTTGAGGACGAGGGACCGGCAGATTTCCAGCCTTCGCCGTTCGCCCCCGGAAAGGCTGTGGGCCGGCTGCCCGGCCAAGGACAGCAGGCCGAATTCCTCCAGCAAATCCCGGATGATTTTTTCCCTTTCCTCTTTGGAATAGGGCTGGAGCTCGAGGGCCAGGCGGAGGTTGTTCTCGACGGAGGCCTTGAGGAAGACCGAGTTTTCCTGGGGAAGGTAGGTGAGCCCGGTCATGGCCCTCTTGTTCGTCGGGGCCTGCGAAATTTCTGTGCCGTCCAGGATAATATGTCCACTGTCCGGCTTGACCAGGCCGACGATCATCTGGAAGATCGTCGTTTTCCCGGCGCCGTTGCGGCCGAGGAGGCCGATGATTTCGCCCGACCGGATCCGGATATCAACGTTATTGACGACGACACGCCGGCCGTAGCTTTTGACGAGATTTTTGGCTTCCAGGCATGACATTGATTGAGGCGGCCTCGGCGGCTACAATACTAAGGTCATTTAGCGGGACTGTCAAGGCATGCAAAAAAAGGTCGTCAGCGCATCGCGGCGGACGGACCTCGTCGCCTTTTTCCCGGGCTGGCTGGCGGAAGTCCTCGAACGGGAGGAAGCCCGGGTCTGCGGCCCGTCCGGCCGCGTCTATCCGGCGGATCTGAGGCCTGCCTCCGTCCATACCATCGTCCTCTGGTCTAAGGATTTTTCGAACCTGACAAAAAATCAACACGGCCTTCGGGATTCGCTTGAGAAATACGATCAGACTTATTTTCTCTTCACGATCACAGGCCTGGGAGGCTCTTTCATCGAGCGCGGCGTTCAGCCGCCCGCTGCGGCCCTTTCCCAGCTTCCCACCTTGATCGAGATCGCCGGATCTGCCAAACGGATTTCGGTACGATTCGACCCGGTCATCTATTGGAAAGACGGTGACCACTTAAAGACCAACCTTGAATTCTTCGAGGAGGTTGCCGAGCATGCCGGACGGCTGGGCATCGAAGATATCAGGATGAGCTTCACCCAATGGTACGGAAAGGCTTTGCGCCGGGCCCGGAAAAGCGGCTTTTCTTACGTGGACCCGCCCCAAGATGAAAAGATGGAAGCGGCCCGGCGGCTCGCAGAGATTGCCGGGAAACGGGGAGTCCGCCTCTTCGCCTGCAGCCAGAATTTTCTGACCCGGGTGCCCGGAATTCAAGCTTCCTCGTGCATTGACGGCCGGCTTCTCCAGGAGCTTCACCCGCGGCAGGAGGCGGCTTCATCGGCCAAGGACAAGAGCCAGCGTCCGGAATGCGGCTGCACCGAGTCCGTGGATATCGGGAGCTATACCCAGTCCTGTCCCCACTGCTGTCTGTACTGCTACGCCAATCCCAAGATATTTTAGATGCCCAGAGACAGGCGTTCGGCCAGCGCCGGCGGTAGGTTCTCTTTCAGGATCTTTTTCTGGGCTTCCTCGACGTCGTATTCCAGCCGGAAGAATTTCACGATGCGGCTGTCGGAGTCGTAGATGGCAAATGCCGCGTGCGGATTCCGGTCGCGGGGTTGGCCGACCGAGCCCGGGTTGATCAGATAGGTCACATTTTTTTCGAGTTTGACTTCGTTGGCATCGCCCTCGAGGAATGTTCCCTCCACCGCCGTGTCCCGCTTGGTGTAGACGAAGGGAAAATGGGTGTGGCCGAAGAAACAGAGCGGCAGCTTCAGGTACTCGAAGGCTTCGGCCGCATCGAACTCTCCAAAGATGTAGTAGTCCTCATCGAAGGGCGCGCCGTGGCAGATGACGAAATGATTATGGATGATCTGGGGGCCTTTCTTGAGGTTGATCAGGAACTCGTTATTCTTTTTCAGGATGTTCTTCTTGGTCCAGTAGATGGCCGAGGCGGCGATGGGATTGAAGGTTTCGATGGAATCGAACCCGCTGACGGCCTTGTCATGGTTGCCCCGGATCATCGACAGCGGCCTGAGGCTGCGGACTTTTTGGATGGTCTCGTTGGGGGAAGCGCCGTAGCCGACCAGGTCGCCGAGGCAGATGAAATGGTCGATCTTCCTTTTCTGGATGAACTTCAACAGCGCGTTCAGGGCTTCGACGTTGCCGTGAATATCCGTAAAGATCAAGTATCTCATGAGAAATTTTTTAGGGTCCTCACTACCTTATCATAAAGTTGGTGGGCATGAAAAGAGCTTCTGACAAGCGGCCCGGATTCGACATCGGCAAAGCCCATGTCCAGAGCGACGGCTTTCCAGCGGTCGAATTCCTGCGGCGTGTAGTAGTTCTCGACGGGCGCGTGGGTGCGGGTCGGCTGCAGGTATTGGCCGATCGTCAGGAGATCGCATGAGACCCGCCGCAGATCTTGGAACGTCTGGAAGAGGTCTTTCTCCGTTTCTCCCAGCCCGATCATGAGCCCCGACTTTGTGATGGATCCCCAATCCTTGGCTTTTTTAAGGACGGCCAAGGACCGGGCGTAGTTCGAGCGGGGCCGATGGATGCGCGGGTAAAGGGCTTCGGTCGTCTCCAGATTATGGCTCAGGATGTCGGGAGCGGCATCGACCACCTGTTTCAGGGCGGCCCCGTTCCCGCCGAAATCGGGGATCAGCACTTCGATCTTGACGCCGGCGATCCGCTCCCTCAATGCCTGCAGGCAGCGGACGAACTGCGATGCGCCGCCGTCGTCCAGGTCATCCCGGGTGACCGAGGTGAGGACTGCATAGGACAACCCGAGCCTCGCCGCGGCCTCCGCCACATGGCCGGGCTCGTCCGCAGAGACGGGCTCGGGCCTTCCTTTTTGGACGGCGCAGAAGGCGCAGTCCCGGCTGCAGGTCGTTCCCAGGATGAGGAACGTGGCGGTCTTCTCCGTCCAGCATTCGGCGATGTTGGGACACTTCGCGCTCTGGCAGATCGTGTTCAGGTTGTGCTTATGGAGCAGGGAAGAAACGGCAAAAAAATTGGAGTGGGAAGGGAACCTGACCTTGAGCCAGGAGGGTTTCTTGGCCAGAGGCGAGTCTGGGGAAGGATGACTGGTCAATATTCGAGTTCTTTGTCTCGCTTCATACGCCGCCGCATCCGCTTGCGGGCCTGGGCTTCTTTCATCCGCTTCCGTTCGCCGGGCTTGAAGTAGACGGAATGCTTCTTAATCTCTTTGATGATCGCTTCCTGCTGGACCCTTCTCTTAAAACGTTTCAGGGCGCTTTCGAGCGATTCACCTTCTTCGATAAGAACAAACGCCAAGAAATTCACCTCCTCACATAGGAAAAAGCATGCAATTTATACCCGAGACGCGCTTTCTTGTCAAGCATTCAAAATTTGGGAACACCTGCCTTGGGACGATGTCCCCAAATTGAAATCAAATTATTTTATCTTTCCAAGTCCTAGGCGCAGGCCGATGGTCCATTCGGCCGTCGGCGCGGGCTGATAAGAATTGCCGTCAGGGTCGGGCTCGGTGAAACCGTAATATTCGACGCCGAAGATGTTGCGTCCCGAGAGCATGAGTTCCCAGGGCATCCCGCCCATTTCGAATTTGTAGCCGAGCCGGACGTGAAGGAGAGTGTACGGGTCGGTGCGGCCGTAGCCGTTGGGGAGGATTCTGTTCGTCGCGTCGATATACCAGGAGCTCATGTATTCCAAGGAGGCGCCCGCGGTCAATGCCGACGTGATCTTGTATTCCCCATCGAGATAGAGCTGGTGCTGGGGAGAATTCGGGAGCCACGTTCCCTTGTATGGAATCCCTGCGTCGAGCGTCTGGACAGAATCGTACTTGAAGTGGGAATAGGTGTAGGCCAGCCTCATGGCCAGGGGCTCGAGGGGATACCAGGCGAGGTAAGCCTCCAGGCCGTAGCGGTTGGTCGAGCCGACGTTCCCGTAGAATGTCTCCATCGGCCGCCACGTCACACGATAGCGGCCGAAATCATGGCTCGTGGCAAGATAAAACAGGGAGAGGTCGTAGGTGAACGAATCGCTGATCGAGCCGCGCGCGCCGATCTCCTCGCCGCTCGATGTGGCCGGGACAAGTTGTGTGTTGAATCCGCTCAGGGCGTAAGGGTTGTTGACCAACTCCTCGGTTCCCGGCGGCAGGAATCCGGTTCCCCAACTCGCGTAGAGACCGAAATCGGATAGAGGATTCCACGTCACCCCGAGCCGGCCCGTCGCCTTGTTGAACGAGGCATTGCCCGAGAAATCGATTCCGCCGGCTTTGAAATGGTCATCCAGCTTGTTGGTGACCGTGTCATAGCGGAGGCTCAACGACGCACCCCATTGGGGACCGAGTTCGAGGCGTTCCAGGACGAACACGCCCATCCCGCTCTGGGACATGGTCTGGTCTGAGATCTTGTCCGGGCCTTCCACGGCATTTCCCAAGTTGGGTTTTTTATATTCGTCGATCGTCTGCCAGCCGAGGTCCAAGCCGACGCTCAGGTGGTTCTTAAGCCGGCCTTCGCCGGCGGCGTGGTTGAGCTGGAGAGTAAACCCGGGCGTGTCGTAGGCGCGGTGGATGAGCGAGGACGGCACGGACTCCGTATATTTCGTCTTGCGGAA
Source organism: Candidatus Aminicenantota bacterium (assembly GCA_026393905.1). Taxonomy (GTDB): domain Bacteria; phylum Acidobacteriota; class Aminicenantia; order Aminicenantales; family UBA4085; genus JAPKZH01. Next base: position 3,459 of record JAPKZH010000308.1, on the reverse strand, counting down.
ATAGGCGCTGAAGGCGAGATCCAGGTCCTGGCCGAGCCCAGCCGTTCCCGAAATCCCGCTCGTGAGCCGGCTCGTCTTCTGATATTCGTTGAACGGCATTCGGTCTTCGCCGAACATTTGTCGATAAGAGATGGGCGTCTGCTTGTATTCGTCGAGCGAATAGGAGTCCGGATTGCCCCGTTTCCGGCCTTCGCTGGGGTCTGCGCTAAACCAGTCGAGGTTGAGCCCTTCGGCGTTCTGGTTGTAGAAATCCGTCCAGCCGAGGATCGCCGTCAGCTTGACGGACGGCGATACATCAAAGCCAAACTTGCCGTGAAAATTGTCGGCCCAGTATTTCGTATGGTCGCGATAGCCGTCGCCGGACAGATAGGATCCGGAGACGCGGTAATTCATGGGGCCGGTCGTTCCCCCGGCTTCGGCCAATCCCTTGTAAAAGCCGTAGGAACCGGCCGTGAGGAATCCGGCGCCTGCGATTTTTTGGGGACCGCCGTTGCGGGTCAGGATGTTCAGGATGCCGCCCGACGAGCCGCTGCCGTAGAAAGCTGCGGCCGGTCCGCGCATGACTTCGATCCGTTTCACCGTGGCCCAATCTATGTCGAAGAAATCGGAGACGAAGCCCGACGGGTCATTGAGCGGAATGCCGTCGACGAGAATTTTGACGCCCCGCGTGCCGCGCTCGGTCAGGATTCCCTGGCCGCGGATCGAAAGATGGACGCGCTCTCCGTCAGCCTGGTTGTCCACCTTCACGCCCGGGGTGAGTTTCAAGGCCTCATCGATGGCGATCGTCCGCGGCATCGTCTGCAAGATCTGGGTCTCGACGACCGTGGTCGCGGCGGGGACGGCTTTGAGCGCGATTTCGACGCGGGGCGCCGTAACCGTGATCTCGATATGCTGTTTGGCCTCTTGGGCGGTCTGTTTATCAGTTTTTTGTTTCTGCGCGGTTTGAGATTTATCCGCGTCCTTCTTGTCGGAAGACGAGGCGAAGGATGGACCGGCTAGGAAAACCAACAAAGAAAGGATAAAGAAAGAGAAAAGCAAGGATTTGAAGCGTAATTTTCCCATGAAATAGCCTCCTACATTTATATTAGACAGGAGAATAAGCTTAATTCTTCCGAATTCTTCGAAAAGCCCATTTCTTGATTGCAAAAAAAGAATAATGATATTGAGATTAATATCAGAGATATGTCTCCGAATGGGTCGCCCTTATGGCGGTTGAGGAAAGCATCGATCCTATCTGAACGAATAGCTCAGGCCGATCCTCAAGCCACGGCGCGGTTCCTCCATGGCTTCCGGGTCGGGACGGCCGAGGTAGTTGGCATCGAAGATGTTGCCGAGGACGAAATAGATATTGACCGGGTGGAGGAAGTAATTGGCCTTGAGTTGAAAGACCCGGCAGGCGGAGATGGAGATTTCGGCGGGGCCGGGATCGTCCTTGGCAGTTTGGAAAACGCCGCTCAGTTCGGCCGAAAATTTTCCCCACCAGAGCCGCGTTCCGATGACGGCGCGCAACGGCGGGATGTCGTTGATGGGCGCTCCCGTCGTCGCGCTTTCCCCCTGCAGCGCGGCAAACGTGCCGAACAGCTTCCAGCCGGAGAGCGGATAGACCTCGGCTTCGAGCTCGACGCCCTTGATCCGGCCTTTGTCCACGTTGCCGTACGTGTAGATCGACGGGCCGACCTGGTAACGATCGATGAGCCCGTCGACGGTGTAGATGAATCCATAGGCCGCGGCATAGAGGCGGGGCGAGATCCACTTCAGGCCGGAGTCCCAATTCAGACTGCGTTCGTTGGCCAGGTTCGGCTGGGCGATGATGAACCCACGCCCGGTGATCCCCGAGTAGAAACGCTCGCCCAAGCCGGGCGTCCTGTAGGCGCGGGCGGCGTTGGCGAAGAGCATGAGCGAAGGCGTGAAACGGTAGGAGGCCGCCAAAAAGCCGGTGACGGCGTCGTCCCGCTTGTCCATCGCCTCCGTCCCGCCCCCGGCATGGGCCGATTGCGACAACGAATCCCAGCGCAGGCCGCCGACGAGGTCGAGGTTGGGCACGCCCGAAAAGTCGGCGCTGATGAAGACGCCGGCGTCTGTGCTCCGGCCGCGGTCATACGCCGTCTCGTCATAGATCTTGGTGACGTTGCCGGATGCGTCGAAGGAAATCTCATGAAGCGTAGCCTTGACGCCCGCCCGGCCGAAAAGGTCGGCGCCCGCTGTCAGCCGGAAGGACGCGCCGAGCATCCTGGCGAAAGAGACCTGAACTCCGTACTCCGCGCTCTCGGTCCGGCTGAATGAATCTTTGGTCACGGCCGTCCCCGACAGAGTCTTGGTCCTCGTCTCCAGGAAGTTCGGGTTGGCATAGGCATGGACGGCCAGTTCGCCGCCGGCCATCGACTTCTCCGTCCAGGCGAGCTGGACCAGGTTGTCGTTCTCGTGCGGATACCAAGTCGGCTTGGTGGCGCTGGTCCGGTTGGGCTTGCCGATATCCGTCCCTCGTGAGCCGAGGAAACTCAGGCTCACCCGGCGGGCGTCGGCATCGTAAACGATTTTGCCCAGGAGGCCGGACTGGCTGTATTGCGACTGAAGGACCTCGGCTTGAGGCGAATGGTAATTGTCCGCGTCGAGGCCTTGGTAGGAGAGATAGAATCCCCAGGTTCCTTTCCGGCCGGCCAGGCTCAAGCCGTAAGCCTTCTCGGCGTTGTTGGTTCCGTATCCGGCGTGCAGGCGCCCGGAAATGCCATCCCCGGAGGGAGGATTCTTGGTGAATAAGTTGACGACGCCGCCGATGGCATCCGATCCGTAGAACATCGAGGAGGGGCTGCGAAGGACTTCGATACGATCCAGATCCTCGGGATTGACGAAGGATGCATTGGGGCCGGTTCTCCGGTCGCTCGCGATACGGGCATTGTCCACGAGGACGAGGATCCGCCGTCGGGCGAGCCCGCGGATCGAAGGAACGAGAGAAAAACCACCCGAACCCAGAGGCGTGACTCCCGGAGTGAAGGCGAGGGCTTCCGTGATGTTCGGCGCGAGGCGTTCTTCGAGCAGCTCGCTCGGGATGATCGTCTGCGCGGCGGGGATTTTCGTCGACGGTTCCGGATACCGGAGCGCCGTCACGGAAACCTCGACCGTCTGGCGAATGAGCGGGGTGAGCTGAACGATAAGGGATTGGGATATTTCCTTGGCCGACAGCGACAGTTCCTCGGCGAAATAATCCGGGTGGGTCACGGTCAGCCGGATTCGGTCTCCGTCCGGGAGGGTTAAAGCGAAGCCTCCCTCGGCGTCGGTGACGGCCGAAGCGTTGGCCGAGCGAACCGAGATGACCGCCCCCGCGACGGGGCGGCCGTCGATAGACACCACCCGGCCTTTAACCTCGAGCGTCCCGGCTCCCCATACGACGATGGCAAGGACAAGAAGAACTAAGCCGAAAATGGACTTTTTCATGGGGATTATAGCCTCCTCCATTTATAC
>JAPKZH010000555.1 GCA_026393905.1 Candidatus Aminicenantota bacterium | reverse complement strand
GGCGAGCCCGCGGATCGAGGGAACGAGTGAAAAGCCGCCCGAACCTAGAGGTGTGACACCGGGAGTGAACGCCAGGGCTTCCGTGATGTTCGGCGCCAGACGCTCTTCGAGCAGTGCGGTCGGAATGACCGTCTGGGCGGCGGGGATTTTCGTGGACGGCTCCGGATACCGGAGCGCCGTCACGGAAACCTCGACCGTCTGGCGAATCAGCGGGGTGAGCTGAACGAGCAGGGCTTGGGATGCTGCCTTGGCCGAAAACGATAGTTCCTCGGCGAAGTAATCCGGATGGGTCACGGTCAATCGGATCCGTTCTCCGTCCGGGACGCTCACGGTGAAGCCTCCCTCGGCGTCGGTAACGGCCGAAGCGTTGACCGAACGAACCGAGACGACCGCCCCGGCGACCGGACGGCCGTCGAGAGACACAACTCGGCCTTTGACCTCGAGCGTCCCGACGCCCCATACGACGATGGCAAGAACGAGAAGAACTAAGCCGAAAATGGACTTTTTCATGGGGATTATAGCTTCCTCCATTTATACATTTATATTAAACACATGAATGATCTTATTTCTACCGATTGTTCGAATCGTCCGTGTCCCAAAGGCCCAGAAAAGGAACAATGATATTGAGGCCAAAATGAGACAAGGACGGTATCGGCCTGCGTCCTGGTTTCCTTGACGAGCGAGCAAAGAGATCTTCCCCTCCAAATTGAGCCCGATCGTCAGTAGCTCGTCTTGAATATCGGGGCGATGTCCACCGGGATGTCCGCGAGCTTCTCGATCATCTGCTTCGTGATGTCATCCATTTTGCCGTAGCGGTCGATGAACTTGCGGACGTTGTCGTAGTTGCCGTCCCCCTCAAGGATCAGGAAATGCCGGGCCAGCTCGCGGACGGCGGCCTGGATCTTGCTCGAATCGAGCTTGAACTTCATGGCCGCCGCATCGTAAACGAAGGCTCCTTTTTCCCTGAGGAAGTTGAACTGGAGCAAGACGCCCAGGCCGTGGGCTTCCGTGGCGCCGAAGCGCATCGAACGGAACATTCCGGCCAGATACGTTGTGTAGATCTCCGTCTCCTTTTTTTTAGGGAACCAGACTTTTTCGACCAGAAGCGGGACGTTGTAGATGCCGACCACGTCCGCTTTGGCTTCTGAAATGGGAGTGTTGAGGTCCTTCAAAATTTTATTGACGGTTGTTTTGGTCCCGTCGGGAAGCGTGACATAATTCACTCCGAGGACATGGCTGATCTCATGGAGGATGGTCTCTGTAAAGTAGGCGTCGAAGGACACTTTTTGGGCGTCGTCGGGCTCAAGGACGCGTTCGGAGATCGGGACCAGGCTCTTTTTGAACTTGGCTTCCATCATGTTTTTGAGGAAGACTTTTTTGGTGCCTTTCTTCTCGCGCACCTTTTCATCGTTGGGCAAGACGAAGGCCGAGGTCTGGACTCCCGCTTTCGTATCGCCCGCCGTGAACACTTCATACACGACGTTGAGCGGTGAATCCAGGCCGCGGACTTTCTGGTCCTTGTATTTTTGTTCGACGGGAAGGTTCGTCTGCATCTCGTCCAGGTAATCCAGGTAGCCCTTGATCTTTTTCATCTCCTGGCGGTCGTTGACATAGACGAAGCTTTCGTAGGAAGCCTTGATCCCCATGAGCCCGTCCTCATAAACTTCGAACGGCCCGATGACGATCTCGGCCAAGTTGTCCTTGAGGTCGATCCACAGGCAGTCGCTCTCGAAGTAATCGTTGCTCAGAAGGTCCTGGGCGCGGCGGGTCAGGTAGTTTTGAAGCGAAGGATTGGTGGTCAGTCCGGCCGCTTCTCGGAGCGTCTGGGCGACCCTTTCCAGGTCGTCTTTGTACTCGGACGGATAGGGGACGGCGACGAGCTTCCCATCCTGCCTTTTGATGACCGTGAACGAGCTTTCGAGCTGCTCTTTTTCGCCGGGATTTTTTGCGATGTAGTCTTCGAATTCCTGCTTGGTGAGGTCCGAGGGATAAAAGCCGGCCCCGGCCGGTTTTTGGGCCGTGCCGATGAAGGGCTTGTTCTCGTCCTGGCGGTCGAACGGCCCGAAATTGATCATGAGGAAGCGCAGGTAATCCTTGTCTCCCGGCAGAGTCGATTTTTCGAGCTGCTCCTTGATGGCCAGGCTCGGGGG
>JAPKZH010000362.1 GCA_026393905.1 Candidatus Aminicenantota bacterium | reverse complement strand
ACCGCCAGCGACCCACTGGACTTCGCCTTCGTTAAGGCCGATCTTTTTGGGATCCCGCTCGCGGACGACCCGCCCCAGGCAGTCCCACTGGCTTTCCTTCTTCTTAGTATCACAGGCCGCGGCGTCCCAGACGTTCTGGAAGAGGCCTTGGGTGTCCGTTCGGGAGACGTTCAAACGCTCGACCCCTTTCTCGAGGCCGCGGTCGTAGAAGACGATGATCTGTGTGATCGGGCACCAGTTCTCGTAAGGCATCATGGTCTCGAACACGGGATCGAGATTGTCTTCGTTGCAGGCGATGATCCACATATCAAGGCCGGCCTCCCGCATAAGCTTCGGGAGAAGCTGATCGAGTCGCTTCTGGGTGATCCCCAGGACGAGGCTCGCCCTATCTCTTATGCCCAGAACGGCGGGGAGCTTCTGGCCGGGCGACGCGGCGACGGCACTCATGGATACGATAGCGGACAATGCCAAAACTAAAAATCCAATTTTTTTAACCATCCTGATCCCTCCATAATTATTTGCATTATAACATTTTCGACAGCCAGATGCATAAAGTGACGGCTAAGATTTGACAATTCTTCTGGCGAGAGTGTAATGTTACCGTCAAAGCGCCGCGGGATGACGCACGGATTGGAATGCGAAGGATAGAATCGCGGCGTGTCCCTTCGAAAAGGAGACATCGATGAACAAGCGCACTATTCGGACCATCTGCTTCTGGGCCGTTCTCGTCTTGTTCTGCGGCAGACTGGCGCACGGCCAAGCCGCCTCCATGGCCTCGCACGACGAGGCTGCAAAGTGGGCTGACAAGACCCTGGCCGGGCTGACTCTCGAAAAGAAAATCGGCCAGATGATCTGCGCGGAGATCGCCGGCGGGTATATCGCGGACGACGACAAGAGACTCGAAGGATGGATTAAGCTCGCCAAGGACCTGGGCGTTGGCGGCTTCGTCCTCTACGGCGGGACTCCGCACGATGTCGTCCGCCTCCTCAACCGACTTCAAAAGGAAGCGGCGCTGCCCCTGCTGATGTCGGCTGATTTTGAAGGCGGCCCGGGCCAGCAGATCACGGGCGCAACTGAGTACCCCGCGAACATGGCCTTCGCTGCGGCCGGATCGGAAAAGCTCATGTACGAGGCGGCCAAGATCGGAGCGATCGAAGGCCGAGCCATGGGCATTCATCTCACCTACTCGCCGGTCGTGGACATCGCCGTGCGGCCCGAGAACCCAGCGGAAAGCGTACGCTCTTTCGGCGGCGATCTCGACCTTCTCGGCCGGATGGTCCGGGCCTATGTCCGAGGCTACCAAGAGAACGGCATGCTGACGACGGCCAAGCACTTTCCAGGGCGGGGCGATGTCGCCCGCATGCCCAACCTGCCAGATTTCAGCTATATCGACAAGCCGGCCAAGGATGTCGAATCCCAGGAATTCCGGGCATTCAAGCACGCCATCGACGCCGGGGTCACCTTTGTTATGACCGAGCATATCGCCGTGCCGTCGGTGACAGGGGGATCGGAGCTGCCAGCCAGCGTCGAGAAGAAGCTGGCCACGGGATGGCTGCGCGAGCGGTTGGGATTCAAGGGCGTCCTGACAACCGACGACCTGTGGTACGATCACGTCATCAAGCGTTTCGGCCCGGTCGAGGTCGCCATCCTGGCCTTGAAGGCCGGGCACGATGTCCTCCTCAAGCCGAAGGATGCGGCGGCGACGGTCCAAGGCGTGGCCGCGGCCGTCCGGTCGGGCGATATCGCCGAAGCGCGGATCGACGAGTCCGTTCGCAAGCTTTTATATTGGAAAGCCCGGTTGAGCCTGAACAAGGAGCGGTCCGTGGACGAAAGCCTGGTGAGCGGCCTCGTCGGAACGGCCGCGCACTTGGCTTTAGTCCAGGAGGTCGCCGACCGGTCGCTGACCTTGTTGAAGAATTCCGGAGTCCTGCCGGTCCGGACGGAGAGACTTAAGACAATCGTAAATATCAACATCCAGAAGCTGGAGGCCGATCCGTCGCCGGCCGCACTAGGAGCGAAGTTGGCGGCCGCTTTCCCGGGCACGAAGAACCATACTCTCCGACCCGACATGGACCCGGCCGTGTATGAGAGAGCCTGGAAGGATATCGCTGGGGCGGACCTCGTCGTCCTTTCCTTCTTCGTGCCGCGCAACCGGCTGGGTGACGCGGCGCCTCTCCGCGAGGCCGACTTGGCGTTCATCGACAAGATCATCAAAACCAAGCTCAACGCGGTGATCGCCATGTCCTATGGCAATCCGCATCTCCTCCGGAGGCTCGAGGCCGTGCCGGCCTTCCTCGTCGGATACGGCGAGCGCGGCTGGTTCGGGTCAAGCTGCTCAAGGGCGAAATCAAGCCGGGGGCCAAACTTCCGGTCAAGGTGAGCGATCGATATCCCCTGGGAAGCGGCTTGACATACTAATATCAACGTAATAATTAAAATGACATCCCCGTTCGGGCGGCCTAAGCGCCGCCCATCCATTGTCACTTTATTTATTGCGTTTGTATTAATCCGTAGTCCTTCCCGATCTTGCGGGGATTCGGATGCCGGAGAATGATTTTTTCCGGTGTGTGTCACCGAACTCGAGGATAGGAAATACCGACTCCCAGCTCCCTCTGCAGGCCTTCAGGGGCTTCCTGTTTTGGCACCCAGGTCCGCGAACACTTGACATCCAACCCAGCGAATTGGCGGCGCGGCAGTCTTAAAATCAAAGGGTGCCAGTCATGATCGTTGAAATCGAGGATCTCCGGCTCGCCCTCATCGATACGGAAGCTGACCTGGACCG
>JAPKZH010000108.1 GCA_026393905.1 Candidatus Aminicenantota bacterium | reverse complement strand
TCTTAGGACCTCCTTAGTAAATGGGCAAGCCGCACTTCCGGTCCGTCTGGTCTCCAGCAAGTTTTATACCAACATCAAATCCATGGCATTATTAAATATGCCCTCTCCATGATCTCCCGCATCCCGATCATAAAAAAAGATTTCGAATCCCCCCTGCCACCCATTTTTTGACGGCGGATAAGGTCAGTTTCCCGGTCCCCAGGCCCCCCATCGCACCACACCAAATTATCTGTAAATCCCGTGAAGCTGCGACCATCTAAATCATTTTCGGGCAAAGCATTACTCATCATCGGGTAATTTGTTGCCCGATTTTATCTCGACAGTCCCATCCTCGCCAGAATTTCCTCCAGAGGCTTTGTCTAGACGGCCTGGCATGAATATTGCTCTATACGGCCCTGAAAAACCGCGGTGCGGCTGAATCAAGGTTTTTTTCTATGACGTGGAGTGGCGCATGAAAAAATCGAAAAAGCGACTTCTTGGCTTCATTGTCTTGAGCGTCTGTTTTGTCCTGCCGGCCCGGTCCCAGCAGGACAATCTGGCTAAGCTGACCCTGGAGGAATGCATTGTCCATGCGGTCAAGCACAACCTGGGCCTGGCCGTCCAAGTCTACAGCTCCGAGCTGGCCGACCTGGCCGTGTCCAGAGCCCAGGAAAAATATCTGCCCGGACTCTCCTTCGATTTCGGAAAGCAGAACCAGAATTCGGCGTCCTACTCGTGGCTGAACGCCTCTGATGTCCAATCATCTTCGAATATGAATTACGGATCTTCCATCAACCAGGTGATCCCCTTCGGCGGGAAATTCATGGTTTCCTTGAGCGGCTACAAGAGTTCCTCCAACTCCCGCTTCCAGACAATCAATCCTTATTACGGCAGCACGCTGACGCTTTCGCTGAGCCAGCCTTTTCTTAAAAATTTTGGCTGGCAGATAAGCCGTAACGAAATCCTCGTCGCCCGAAACAACCGCGATATAGCCGATAGCGACTTGAAAAACGCCCTCCTCGCGACCGTCTATTCCGTCGAACAGGCCTATTGGGAATACGTTTATGCGGTCGAATCTCTCAATGTTCGACGGCAGTCCCTGAAATTGGCCGAGGATCTCTTGGAAAAAAGCCGCAAGGAAGTAAACATCGGAACGCTGGCACCCAAGGAGATCTTGAGCGCCCAGGCCGAAGTAGCCTCGCGCAAGGCGGATATTCTCCAGGGAGAACTGCAGGTCAAGGACGATGCCGACGGCTTGAGGACGCTCATCAACCTGCCGGCAACAAAAACCGTTGAAGAGATCGTTCCCGCGGACCGGCCGTCCTTCGAAAAACGGGACATCACTTTTGATGCCGCTTTGGCGACGGCCCTGATCAACAGGCCGGATTTGAGGGCATCCGAGCTCAACGTCAAGAATAGGGAGTTGGACCTTTCTTACGCCAAGAACCAGACCCTGCCCGCCCTGAATTTGGAGGCCAGCTATTGGAGCCCCGGCATCTCGGGCGACCGGATCCTCTTTCTGGACAACAATCCTCTAACGGGAATAGTCCTGGGGACGATTCCGGGAGGCGCATCCGTGGCCATGCGCGATGCGCTCGGCTTCAGGTATAACAACTGGTCGGTCTCCCTCTCTCTCGACGTCCCTTTGAATAACGTGTTCTCGCGGGCCGTCCAGGCTCAGGCTCAAGCCGCCCTCGCCCGGGAACTGGCCCGCCTAAAAAATACAGAGCAGGCGGCCTTTCTCGAAATACGCTCTGCAGTGCGGGCCGTCCAGACGAATTATGAAAGGGTCGACGCCTACAAAGCCGCCCGCGAGCTCGCCGAACAGAAATTGGCGGCGGAGGAGGCCAAGCTCAAGGCCGGCATGAGCGACAACTTCCGGGTCCTTCAATACCAGCGGGACCTGGCCCAGGCGCGGACGTATGAGCTGCGGGCCATCATCGATTATACTCTCTCTCTAGCCAGGCTTGACAAAGCCCTGGGGACCAGCCTGGATAAAAAGAACATCAAATTGACGGATGCATGGGAGGTCAGATCATGAAGAAGCTCGTGACAGTAATCATTGCTTTCATCCTTTTGTTCTGGGCGCTGAATAATATTATCGACGCCCAGGAAGGTCAGTCCCAGACAATGAAGCTTTTAACGCTCAAAAAAGCCCAGCTTCAGCACGAGAAAACGAAAGGCGATTTCGAGCGCTCGCTCAAGCTCAAGGAGCAAGGCCTGACCTCCGAAGAGGACTTCGCCCGGGTCCAGACGGCCCATCTCCAAGCCCAGGTCGACTATCAACAAGCCCTCATTAACTTCATGGGCAGCGAAGCGAGGATCTCGGTAGCCAGCGCCGTCAAGTTCCAGGACGCCGCCGGAAAAAAATTCGTCCGGGTTACGCTCCGCTATTCCTCCAAGGAGCTTAAGGAGCTGACCAAACTCAAAATCAGCGCCGAGGACCTTTTCCCGCTGGATTTCATGAAAGAAATTAAGGATGTTTCGGTTTCGTTGAAATCGGAGGGCAAGATCGTCTCCGATCCATACGAGAAGACCATGGCCTCTCTGCCGCTGGAAACGCAGCAGGATGTGACTTTCCAGCTCCTCAAGGATGTCGAAAACCTAGATGTCAACGTTTTCTATTCCGGCAAGAACGAGGCAACGTCGGTTTATCTCCAAAAAGGCGTGAGCGCCAACATTGTCACCATGAACTCTGCACAGTTCTCGCAGGAAGCCGACCTGGAGAGCCAGGCGACATACGACCTCTCACTCGAAAAATTCAGCGGCGAAGCCAATGTCTTCAAGCTCGAGGTCGTCAACCTCCCCCATCAGATCAATTACGAATTCAGCGATCCCCAGACGCAGGCCCGGCTCTCGCAGATCAAGTTCACCGAGGGCGTCACCAGCATGAAGCTTTCGCTCAAGCTCTACCTCCCGAAAAACGCGGACGCGCAGGTCGTGATCGACAAGCCCATTGAATTCTTAGCTCTGACGCTTGATGTGGACCAGTCCACGAAGCTCCAGGATCTGATGGCCAAAAAACCCCGAATCGACACCAAAGACATCGATACCATGAAAGCGGGAAGCGTCCGGCTCGAGCTCGTTCCGAGAGGCGTGGGCAAGATCGAAGTCCAGGCGGTCAACCTCTATCACGAAATCAAAGTCGGCGAAAACGTGAACATGGAGGTACGGGTCAAGAATGCCGGAACCCGCAAGTTGAACAACATCCGGGTTTATAGCGACCTTCCCTTGAACTGGCGCTCGGAGATCCAGCCGGAATTGATCGCCTCGCTCGAACAGAACAAGGAAGTCGTCGTCACCATCAAGTTCCTGCCGCCGGCGGACGTGTCGGTCGGCGATTATGAACCGAAAATCAAGACCGAGTGCAGCGCCGACAACCGAAACGTGGAGTCCGAGGACAAGATCGTCCGCATCCACGTCGCATCCAAGACGAACATCCTGGGTATCAGCCTGGTGGTGCTTCTGCTCGTCGGCCTGCTCGTGGGCATCGTCGTCTTCGGCATCAAGCTGACACGGCGATGAACTTAAAAAGGAAACAAGTGAAAAACTTCAAATTAGTGATATTAAACCCCCTGCCCCCTTACACAATTAAGGGGGATTAAAAGGTCGGAGGAGCGAAGCGACGTGGCCATCTCAACCATGGGCGTAAAAAAGAAAGAAACCCGATAAGAACCAATCGGTAGGAGGACAACATGACAAAGCAAAATCCGATTCTTAGAGCCGAGGATCTATCAAAACGCTACGAAGACGGCGTCCTGGCGCTGGACCATCTGAACTTGGACGTCCGGCCCGGAGAAGTGTACTGTCTTCTCGGGGCCAACGGCGCGGGAAAGACGACGACCATCAACCTCTTCCTGAACTTCATCCCGCCGACGACAGGCACATGTTACATCCAAGGGATCGACGTCACCAAGGACCCGCTCGAAGCCAAGAAATATGTCTCCTTTGTCTCCGAGAACGTCATGCTCTACGGCAATTTTACCGCCCGCCAGAACCTCGAGTTCTTCGCCAAGCTGGGCGGCAAGACAAACTTGATCAAGGAACAGTATTATCAGGTCATGCGCCGGGTCTCGCTCCAGGAAAAAGCCTTCGAACAGCGGGTTAAGACCTTCTCCAAAGGCATGCGGCAGAAGCTGGGAATCTCGATCGCCATCATCAAAGATGCGCCGGCTGTTTTGCTGGATGAGCCGACGGCAGGATTGGACCCCAAGGCGGCCGAAGAATTTTTGGAGATCTTGGGCGAGCTGAAGAACGAAGGCAAAGCCATTCTCATGTCTACGCACGACATCTTCCGGGCTAAGGAGATCGGCGACCGGGTCGGGATCATGAAGGAAGGCCGGCTGGTCATGGAGCGGACCCGCGAAGAGCTCCAGTACGAGGACCTGGTCAAGATTTACATCGACTATATGAAATCCGAACCGCTGACAGCATAAGGAGGACCGCATGCCAAGGCGCAAGCCCGTCCCGTTATGGACCATTGTCCGAAAGGAAATCATCGCCAACCTCCTCAGCTACAAATTCTTCATCGTCATCCTGCTGACGACGCTGCTGCTCTTCACCAGCTTTTTTGTCCTCTACAAGGACTATAAGGGGCGGCTTGCCGATTACGAACTCGTCCGGGCCAAGCCTGGCGAGCCGATCGCCGTCCTCCCGCCGAACCCGCTGTCCATTTTCGCCAAAGGCCTGGATGAAGCCATGACCCGCTCCTTCGAGGTCAGCCGGATCGGCATCGCCGTCTTTGCCGGCCAGAAATCTGGCAACATCATTTTTGCCTATTTCCCCACGCCCGATTTCGTCTACATCGTCAAGGTCGTCCTATCTTTGGTCGCGCTTCTCTTCGGGTTTGACCAGATCAGCCGGGAGAAGGAGAGCGGCGTCCTGCGGCTGATGTTATCCAATTCTGTGTCCCGGGCCAAGATCCTAGCCGGGAAATGGTTAGGGAATTTCTTGAGCCTGTCTGTGCCTTTTCTCCTGGTGACTCTCCTCGGATTTGCCTTGATAAACCTGGACCCTGGAGTCAGCTTCCCCGCATCAAGCATAGGCAGGTTTTTCCTTTTGGTCCTGACCGCGCTCATCTATATCGCCCTCTTTTTAAGCTTGGGGATTTTTGTGTCGGCGCTCACCCGAAGGGCTGCGTCATCGCTTGTCATCCTCCTTTTAATCTGGACGGTGTCCGTTTTTGTCGTGCCCAACCTGGGCACACTCGTATCCAGGCAGATGGTCGATGTCCCGTCCGTAAAGTCCTTGAGCGAAAAACAGGACCAGGTCTGGACCCGGGAGGTGCTTGAACTCATCATGGAGAGCCGGGCTAAGAACGGCCGCGGAACAGGAGACATCGCCAAAAATCATTTCGACGCCATCAACCGAGAACTGAACCAAATGGAAGAAGACTACCGGAACAAATTCGACCGACTGGTCCGGCTATCCAAGAATATCAATCGGCTTTCTCCGGCGGCAAGCTTTGTCTATGCCTCGACCGAGCTGGCCGGGACGGGCATCGGCGAAGAAAGCCGTCTGAAAGAAAACGTCCTCCGCTATAAGGATTCCGTCCTTCCGAATCTCGAGCGCGGCGAAAAGCAGGCCGCCGCTTTTGCCTATCGCTACCGGTCCGTCGGCCAGGTTCTAGCCCAGGGAGGGCTGTTCGACCTGACCTGGCTCGTCTTTTTCAACATCCTCTTCTTCGCTCTAGGCTATGTCGCCTTCGTCCGATACGATGTGAGATAAAGGAGCAGACGATGCTGGGAACGCTTATAAAAAAAGAGATCCTGAACAGCGTCTTTTCCTTCCGATTCGTCGTGATATTCGCCCTGCTCCTGGTCGTCGTTCCCGTCACCATCTTCATTCTGACAAACGACTATGTGAGAAAGGTCGACGAATATTCATTCCGCCAGAACGGTATCGAGAATTACCTAAAAAATTACGCCCACTTCAACCGGATCATGAATGTCATAATGCCATCTCAGCCGCCGATCCCCTTTTATTCGATTGTTCGCGGTATCTCCTCGGACGTCAACATCGCTAAGTTCGACGACGACCCGCTGCCGGCCGTGTTTCCCCTGCTCGACCTGGTGTTCATCGTCGGCATCCTCCTCAGCCTGGCCGCCCTCATATTTTCTTACGACGCTGTCTCAGGGGAAAAGGAGGACGGGACGCTGAAGCTCATGATGTCGAACTGCCTGGCGCGTTCCAAGATCATCCTGGGCAAAATCATCGGAGGGACGCTAACGCTTCTCATCCCGTTCGTATTATCCATGATTCTTGGCCTGTTCGTCATCCTCCTAAACTCCCGTGTAGCCTGGACGGGGACGAATTGGGCGACCCTGGCCTTCCTCCTCCTGGGCGCGGTTATCTACGTTTTCCTGTTCCTTGTCCTGGGCGTTTTCATCTCGGCCCGCCACCATTCGTCGTCGGCATCGATCATGACATCGCTCTTCGTCTGGGTCCTTCTTATCCTCGTCGTCCCCAATTTGAGCCCCTACCTGGCTTCGTTGATTTCGCCCGCGCCATCGCAGATCAAAATGGAACGGGAGGTTTCTCGTCTGACAGACGTCGAGCGGGACGACCTGGGGCGGAAGCTCCAGGACGAGCGTTTGCGCGAGATCGTCAAAAAATATCCCGTTCTAGCCGAAAGATTCTCTGAGGCCGAGGCCAAAGCCCGCGTGGAAAAAGACCCGGCATTTCGGGAGGCATATCAAGCCCGGACGAAGGAAGTAGATGCGGCCTGGAGCGAGGCGAACCGGATTCAGAATAAAAAAAGAGACGATCTTCAAGAGGAATTCAACCGGAAAGTGGGTGCGCAAACAAGGCTCTCGAGAGGCCTGTCGATGTCCTCGCCGCTATCGGATTTCACCTACATGGCAACGGACCTGACTTCCACGGGCATCATGAATCTGCGCCATTTCGAGCAGATCAGAAGCGGCTGGGAGCATACTTACTGGGATTACGTACAGGGCCGGACCACCGCTTTGCAGAAACAGAACCCCGCTGTGGATTGGTCGAACACTCCGGTCGATGTAAGCGACATGCCCCGCTTTCAATACAAAGAGGAAGCGCTGGCGGCGAGGGCCAAGGGAGCTCTGTGGCCGTTCGCGATTTTAATGCTCATGAACCTGATCGTTTTCAGCGCCGCTTACATCTCATTCGTCAAATATGACGTCCGCTGACGGGGCCAAAGGCGAAAAAAATTCGAGGGCATACACCAAAAGCATCCGATAAATTTCTTATGCCCGCAGAAGCACCAACGAACGATGATAATATCTTTCCCCCTCTCTTGACAGGAGAGGGGAGGATGAGAGTGGAATTGATAATATGTCCCACCTCTTATTCCCCTCCCTATTGGAGAATAGAAAAAAAGGATTATTTAGGATGTTCCGGCTCGGACTCCGGCCGTTCCTCCATGTATTGGATATAAAGCTCGGTCAGGTCCTCGCCTTCGAGTTCCCGGCGCGTTTTCATTATCACCAGTCGGCCTTTTTTCATGAACCCCACCCGGTCCGCGATCAATTTTGCCCTGAAAATATCATGGGTGGATATGAAGATCGATTTTCCCTGGTCCCGCATCTGGATGAGGAGTTTCAAAAACTCCTGCCCCGATTTCGGGTCCAGTCCCGAGGTCGGCTCGTCCAGGAGAATGTTGGGCGCATCTTTAATGACGGCGATGGCCAGGCCAAGCTTCTGCCTCATGCCTTTGGAATAATTCTTTGTCCGCACGTTGAAAGCGTCTTCCTGAAGGCCGACGCTTTTCAAGCCCTTGGCATAATCGGCCTTGGTCAATCCCCGTTTTCCGGCCAGCTTGGTGAAGTAGTCCAGGTTCTGGAAGGCGGTGAAGTTCCCGTAGAGCATGACGTTTTCGGAGACGAATGAGACGTAGTCTTTGGAGCGGAGCGGCTCTTTTGTGACATCGATGCCCTCGATGAGGGCCGTTCCCTCGGTCGGAGGGATGAAGTTCAGGAGGAGGTTGATGGTCGTCGTCTTTCCGGACCCGTTGGCGCCGAACATGCAGAAGATCTCGCCTGGTTCGACCTTGAAGTTCAAGCGATCGACGGCCAGAAGCCCGTCCTCATACTTTTTTGTGAGATTTATGGTTTCTAGCATGGGTCACCTTTCAACGCACATCATATTTCAGGAAAGAGACATAGGCACCGGCGAAGAAGACGATGATCAAAAAGAGCATCAATCCGAAATCGGGAATGGTCCGGGCCAACGACTTGCTCAGGGTCTCTGGTTCGAATTTGTGTTGGGGCATGTCGTCCAGAACGACCTTCGCGGTCTGGCCGGCGCCCGAAAAGTCGAGGGTGCGCATCATCTTCGCGTTGGCCCATTTCGTGAAGATGGGTTTGTAGCCGCGGATCGAGGCCAGGAACCGGTCATGCTCGTCCAGGCCCGTCCGGGCTAGGCTCATCGTGGAAAACGTGAGGGCCGAAGCCGGCGAGACCCGGGAAAGATTGATGGCCAGGCTCACCTGGGAGCGCTTCTTGGCCCCGTAATCCAGCTCGAGAGCGGCGTTGTTCGCGTCGATCTTCGCGGTCGCCTCCTGCTGGATGTCCTCGGCCCATTTCTTGAACTTGTCCTGGTATTCCTTGACGTTCTCGCCCTTCTTCATGGGGTTCTCCTTCGTATAGTTTATTGCGATTTTTTGATATTCGACTTGGATCTGCTGGAGAAAAGCGTCTTTTTTGGCCGTGATCTCGTGAACCGAGGGGATGGGGTGAAGACGGGCCGCCGTCACGACCGAGAGCTTGGGTATAATGGTGACAAACGTAACCCAAATGAAAAGAAGGACCAGGAAACTGGTCGAGCTCTTGTTGGTCCGTGCCGAGACGAGGAGGCCGAGCGTGAAGAAAACCGAAAGATAGAGGAAGAACATAAGAAACATCAGGAGAAGTCGAATCCAATCCTGGCCGGCCAGGGAAATGTTCGGATAGACCAGGAGGATGAGCAGGCTCAGGATGAGCGGGATGATCAACGGGATCAGCAGGCTGATGAATCCGCCGATGACTTTGCCCAGGATCAGCCGGTCGCGAGGGACCTTGTTGGACAGGGTCAATTTCAGTGTCCCTTTTTCCTTTTCGCCGACAATGGCGTCATAGGTGAAAAGGATGGCGAAGAGGCTGAGGACGATCTTGACGATGAAAGTCAGGTCCAGCGCGCCGAAAACCGAGAAAACGGGGTTGCTCTCGTATTTGGAATCGACGAGATTCGGGTCTAAGGAGATATTGACCGTGGCCACGCGGCCGACGGCTTCATCCACGCCGCTGCTGATGGCGCCCAGGACCTGGGGCGGCTTGTTTATCTTCGTCCCCAGGCTGGCGAGGTACATGTAGCTTGGCTGGCTTTCCAGATTTTTCTTATTGAGGGCGACGGCTGCGGAGAATTCCTTTTGATCGGAATGGTAGCTGACGATGCCCGTATAAACCGACAGAAGGATGAGGATGGCGCAGAGCAGGAAGGTGAAGACAAACTTCGCGCTGGTGATGGTTTCCTGGATTTCTTTTTTGATGATGTCTTTAAGCATATTCTTCCCCTTGGATTACGATGGCCTATTATTATTCTTGTTTTTCATATTTTTTTCAATGCCATAATGGCCTGAAGCAGCAAGTCCAGACGTATTTTCATACGTAAATCACGGCGAAAAGTTTGGACCTCTTCTAAAAGAGCGGTTCTCTTCCATTTCGTGTAGGCAGAAAAGGGACTAGACCGTTTCCCAAACAATTTTTCCCCACATGAGACGCAAGAGAATAAAACACTAACCTTTTTCCCGCTTTTTATATGCTAATAGTATGAAGATCGAATCCGATTGCTTGGAAACATCGGGATCTTTTGTTTTCATTCCCGAGAAGGAGCGAAGCCGCCATCGACCGGAAATGAAAGACAAGGAAGTGGTCGGCGTTTCTCAAGCGGCATTTTGGGGGCTGATCGAGCCCGTCAAGCTCAGGCTCTATAATTTTATCCTTAAATCCCTGAATTTCTCGACCGATGCCGACGACGTTTATCAGGAAACCGTCCTTCACGCCTTTCAATACTTCGCCTCTTTCCGGAAAGACAAGGATTTCCGGGCATGGATATTTTCCGTCGCCCATAACGAGATCAAAAGCCATTTTAGAAGGACGCGTGAACATACCGCTGTTCACAACATCGACTCTCTCGCGTCTCCTCAAGCTGACGAAACAGGAGCGCTCATCCGGGAGGTTTTTCGTTTCGCCGCCCGGCTGAAGCCGAAAGAACGCGAAGTCTTTTTCCTATATTATGAAAGCGGCTTTTCCATCCCCGAAATCAGGGAAATCACCGGTTTGAAGGAAGGTTACATCAAGCTTCTTTTGAGCCAAGCCCGCAATAATCTTAAAGAAGCCTTGGGGGTGCATCATGGATGAAGACAAGATTCTCGATAAGGAAATTACTCGCCTCGTGCGGAGTCTGGAGAAAGGCTTACCGCTTGGGCTCGATGAGCGGATCGCCCTCGAGGCTTCTTCCGGAGCGCCGCATCGTCGCCCCTTTTTCCGAAAATGGCATTTAGCCCTGGCTGTGGTTCCGGGTGGGGCGGCCTTGTTTCTTGCGCTCTTCCTTCTGCTTCCCGCGTTTCGGAAGCAAGAAGAACCGCAAATCACCGAGATCCGCACGCAATTCGAGCTTGTGGATAAAAATATCACGATCATTTTTATCCAGAGCTCCGATTTCAGACTTTTCGAGGAGGATTGATATGAAAAAGGCAAAGAAATTTTTCAAGGTGATTGCTTTCATTTCCGTCCTGCTATTCTTCGCAGGGCCGTCTTCTCTCCTTTCTCAAACGGCAAAGGAAGAAAAAAAGCAAGAACCGGCAATCAACAACTTGACGCAAGCCAAAACGGACGCTCAAACCAAAGAAGAACAAGAAAAAGCCGAGGCTAGAAAAGCGGCAGCTCAAGCATTCGCCGAGGCCCGGGCTAAGGCCGAGCAACAAAAAGCTGAAGCCTTAAAAGTGCGGGAGGCCGAACAAGTAAGATACGGATACGAAGCCGTCTTGAAAACGTATTCGCTGAAATATATCAGGGCCAGGGAATTCATGAATGCCGCAAAGTTTTTCGTCTTGGATTTTTCAGGATCCGAAAACGCCTTAACCGTCCGCATCCATAGG